>JAWLGW010000514.1:0-5437 GCA_041690735.1 Planctomycetota bacterium | reverse complement strand
CCCGATAGAACTTGGCGGCGATGTCGGGCCGCGTCGGCGCCAGCAGGTCGCCGACCGCGCCGAAGCCGTAGGCGTAGCCCCGTCGAGCGGACAGCTGGAACAGCTCCAGGGCGCGGCCAGGATCGCGCTCGACGCCCTTTCCCTCGTGATGGATTCGTCCCAGGAAGTAGGCGCTCGCCGCGTCACCGGCGTCGCTGGCCCGCTCGAACCAGCGGGCCGACTCTGCGAAGTCCTGCTCCGGCCCGCCGCCTCCGCTCCAGTAGCGACCGGCCAGGGCCGTCATGCTGGGGACGTCGCCGCGCTCCGCGGCGCGCCGATACCACGCCGTCGCCGCTCGTTCGTCGACGATGGGGAGCCCACCGTCCTGTGAGAGCCCCATGGCGAAGGTCCGCATCGCCTCGGGAGCTCCGAGGTGCGCGGCTCGGCACAGGTAGCGCGCCGCGCGCTCGCCGTCCTTCTCGAGGCCGCGGGTGCCCTTCCGCAGGTGCTGCCCCGCGACCGAGAGGAGTACAGCCTCCCCGGCCTCGGCGCCGATCAGCAGCCACCGCCGCCAGGTGGGCCAGTCCTGCTGCACCTCCGCGAGCTGCACCCGCATGAGGAGCGCGTCCGTGTCGCGAGGGTAGGCGCGGATCAGCGTCTCGAAGCCTGCCGCGACCGCTTGCTGGAGCTCGGGGGGAAGCGTCGCTCCTCGCTGGACCAGCTCCAGCCCCGCCATGAGCAGGAGGGCCTGGAGCGCCGGCTCCTCGGGATCGTCCTCGAGGCTGCGCAGGACGAAGGTGAGCATCGCCTCCACGCTGCCGTGCCACTTCGGCATGAGGTAGTGGAGCCGGTTGCGGTAGGCGTAGACGAACCTCGGCTGCCGCCGGCGCGCCTCGGTGAAGTACGCGGCAGCTTGCTCCTCCGGTAGGCCGAGCCCCATGGCGACGGTGATGAGCCGGGCCGGCGCGAGCGGGTCGTCGGCGTCGAGCTCGGCGGCGCGCTCCAGGTCCTCCTTGGCTCGCCGCAGCCGGTCACCGAACGCTCGAGCGCCGTCCTCGCTCACCTCGTGGCCCCAGCCGCTGCCGCGGGCGGCCCAGGCGTGTTTGACGTGGGCGAGGCCCCGCAGCAGCCACGGCGCTGCGGTGTCGGGCCGAGCGGCGCACCAGGCGTCGAGGTGAGGCAAGAGGACACTCACCACGCCGACGCGGTCGAGCCAGCGGGAGAGGAGCCGAGTGCGCCGTTCGGCGGAGCTGTCGGGGAGCCTGCCCGCAGCACGCAGCACGCGCAGCTGCGCCTCGAGCTGCTCGAACTGGCGCCGGACCGCCAGCTCGTGCAGGGCGTCGATCTGGGCGAGAGCTTCCGCCTCGGGGTGGCCCCCCGGATCGCACAGCTCGAAGGCGGTCTCCTGGGCGTGGAGGGCGGGGGCCGAGAGGGCGAGCGGGATCAAGCTCACGAGAAGTAGACGTCGGCGCACGGTGTCCTCCCCTGAAGGCCACCGTGGCCGCCGTCCGGGAGCGGTGCAAGCCCATCCGGGGGAGGCCTCCGCGCCGCGCCGGCGGGCTCGGCGCGGCGCACCCGCTACAACGACCGCGCCAGCGCGACCAGCTGGTCGAGCGCCTCGCCGAGGTATGCGTCGAGCAGAGCTACGGGGCGAGATCCCGAGCGGGGCGGACGCCGACGTCCCCGCCGCGGTAGGCGAGGGACTTCCCCGAGCGATGGGAGGACCGCCCCCCCGAGGCGACGGTCGCCCAGCAGCCGCCCCTCATGACGCGATAGGAGCCGGCGATGTGGGCGGGGACCTCGGTGGCCTCGGCGGCCGTCCACCATCTGTCCTGGACCCACTCGAACACGTTGCCTACGACATCGTGCAGGCCGAAGGGATTGGCGCGGAAGCTCCCGACCGGAGCGTGGAGGGCGTGCCCGTCGCGCCAGGGCTCATGGGGTCGGCGCGAGGCCGCCCCGAACGTCTGGTCTGCCACGTTGGCGGCCCCGATCAGCGACCGCGGGTCGTCGCCCGTCCACCAGGCCGCGGCGCTGCCTGCCCGACAGGCGTATTCCCACTGCACCTCGCTGGGGAGCGCGAGCCCCAGCCTCCCGAGCACGTCGCGGCACTCCTCCCAGCTCACCTGCTCGACGGGGTGTAAGCGTGTGAACCGCCGTCCGCGCTGCATGAAGCCGACCCTGAACTCGCTCGGGTCGTCGCCCGTCAGCCGCAGCCACTGGCCCTGGGTCATCTCGTACTTGGACAGCAGGAAGGCCTCCTGGCGTACCTCACGCTCCGCCTGCGCGAAGCGGCCCACGACCGGCCCCGGCGGGATCAGCACCAGCACCAGGCCGCTGCGCTCGGTCAGCCGCAGGCGGCCGTCCCGGCCGCGCTCGGGCCGCTCGCCGGACGGCACGTGCCACAGCTCCTGCAGCCCCGAGGCGGGATCGCAGCCGATCGGCACCAGCCCCTCGATGGGCGCGAGGCGCAGCCCTTCGTAGCGAGGATCCGCCGCGACCGCCCGGGCCGCCTCGGCCCACGTCCGCCGGTTCTCGGCGCCGGTGATCGTCCGCGCCTGGATCTCCTGGGCGAGCGCCAGGCAGGCCTCGACCCCGGCGACCGAGTCGGCCTGCGGCCACTCGCCGGGTTTCGGGCGACGGGCCAGGATCTGGAGGTCGCCGAACAGCTGCTGCAGCGCCTCGAGCTCCGCTCGCTCCACCGCGGTGGGAGCCTTCACGTCCGCCAGCTCCCGCTCCCGCGCTCGGTGACGGCCCCGGCGCTCCTCCGTCAGCAGAGCCCGCGCCTCGCTCAGCCACGCTTCGAGCGCCGGCACGTCCCGTGAGCGAGGGCCGAGGTCGCGGATCTCCCGGAGCAGGAGCTTGAGCCGTCCGCCATCGGTGTAGGCGAGGCTGCGCGCTTGCTCCGCCGCCAGCGCCCTGGCTTGCCGCCGCTGCTCCTCCGCGCGGGTCTGCTCCTGCTCGGCCCGCAGGCGCTGGTGCTCGGCGCGCAGACGCTGCTGAGCAGCGAGACCGAGCGCGGCGCTGATGCTGAGCGAGGCCACCAGACCCAGGGACAGGGCGATCAGCAGCGACGGATGTCGCCGCGCAGCTCGCTGCAGCCGCTCCGCCATGCCGTACCGGTGCGCCCGCACCTCTTCGCCCGCGAGGTGCGCCCGCAGGTCGGCGACGAAGGCATCGGCGGTCGGATACCGCTCACGCGGATCGGAGGCCAGCGCGCGCGCGGCGATCGCGTGCAGCTCCCGCGGAACGTCCGGGCGACGGTCGCGAGGGAGCACGACCCGACCCTCGATCGTGGCGTACAGCTTGTTCACCGGCGAAGCCCCCTCGATCGGAGGCCGGCCCGTGAGGACGCACGTCAGCACCGCGCCCAAGGCGAACACGTCCGCCCGGGGGTCGACGAACCGCCCCTCCGCCTGCTCGGGAGGCATGTACCCCGGCGTCCCCAGCACGGTCCCCGCCTGGGTCAGCTCGCCGTCCTCGCCGGGCATGGGCGCAGGCTGGTCGCGGACGCCCGAGGCGCTGCGGAGCAGGGGCTCGTCCTGCTCGTCGCCCCTGGCCAGCTCCCGCGCCAGGCCCCAGTCCATGACCATGACCTCGCCGAACTGGCCGAGCATGACGTTGCCCGGCTTGAGGTCGCGGTGGACCACTCCCTGGCTGTGGGCGTAGCCCAGGGCCTCGCCCACCTTGACCAGCGCCTCGAGCAGCGCCCGCTCCTCGCTCGCCGCCGGGTGGCCGCCGTCATGAAGCGCCTTGATCCGGCGGGACAAGGGCTGGCCCTCGATCACCTTCATGAGCAGGAAGTGCTCTCCAGTCGCCGTCGTCCCCGCCTCGTACACCGGCGGGATCGAGGGGTGGTCCAGCCGCGCGGTGATCTCGACCTCGCGGCGAAAGCGCGCCACGGCGTCCTCGCCGCCCCGCTCGGGGCGAATGAGCTTCAGCGCCGCTTGCCGCCCCAGGCGCCCGTCGCGCACCCGGTACACCACGCCCATGCCCCCTTCCCCCAGCGTCTCCAGCCGGTCGAGCACGAGCTCTGCGTGGGGGGCGAACTGGGGGTCCTCGCGCAACGCGTCGCGCAAGCTGGCGACCACCTGCTGGCGCTGGCCCACCGCCGCCGCCTCCGGCGGGGACGGGGCAGCGGCGGCCGGCGCGCCGGGGGCCCCCGCCGGCTGCTGAATCGTCGTCTCGAAGCAGGCCTCGAGGAACCGCCGCACGTCCTCGGGGTCTTGCTCCGGCGCCTCCCGCGCGCGCTGCTGCGAACGCTCGAGGAGCTCCGGCGACACCTCCGCCGGCGCCCAGGGAAGCTCCACCTCGGTGGGCGTGACGTCCCCCAGCGTCCCGTCGCGCTCCTGGAGGAAGCGCTGCAGCTCCTCCACCTGCCGGGCTGTGAACCAGCGCCCGCGCAGCACCCCCAGCAGCGGCGCCGAGCGCCCCCCGGCCCGAAGCTCTTCCTGGAGCAGGAGCGCCTCCCGGAGCTGATCGTGAGTCAGGAAGCCCCGCCTCAGCGCCTCCTGCACCACCGCCCTCTCCAACCCGCCCGGAGCGAGAGCCATTGCGCCTCCTGCGCCGGATCATGGCATACCCGCAGGTCGATCCACGCGCTACGCCGCTGCCGCGCCGCGCCGGCGGGCTCGGCGCGGCGCACCCGCTACAACGACCGCGCCAGCGCGGCCAGCTGGTCGAGCGCCTCGCCGAGGTATGCGTCGAGCAGAGCTACTGAGGTCAATGCCTAAGTCTTGGCGCGCGGCTCAGGTCGCGCCGAGGTCGCCGAGCAGCTGGTACAGCTCGGGTGGAAAGGCCTTGGCGAGCCCCTGCAGGCGGGTCAGCTCTCCCGAGTCGAGCCACAGGCCGTGGCCCGGGCAGCAGTCGAGGGTCAGCCCGCGCCAGCGCCACTTCTCCATGGGGAGGTGGCAGTCGAAGCACGGCACCAGCGGCTCGCGCACCAGGCCGGCTTCGCGCTCCTGCGCCCCGGTCTGCTCGGGCGCCGGTTCGATCGCGTCGGCGCCGAGCAGCAGGGGGCCCAGGCTGGCGAGGGGGACCCAGCTCCCCCAGCAGCGGGCGCAGAAGATCAGCTCCAGCTCGTCGTAGCTCCCTTCCTGCAGCGAGGCCTTCCGGCAGCGGGGACAGGTGGGATCGTCGGCGGCGCCCGCCGCCCGCAGCCCGAAGCGAATGTGCCGCCCGCAGGCGCCGCACCCCTTGCCCTCGTCCCAGCAGTCCAGGTGGTGCCAGGTCATGCAGCCCAGGCAGGCGGTCTTCTCCTCCGCCGGGCGCACGCCGGCGTGGCAGAAGGGGCAGCGGGGGTGCAGGACCTTGGTCGTCACCAGGACCGAGCATGACCGGCGCCCCGGTCGGTCGCAAAGGGGGGCGCGGCCCGCGAGGTGGGCGGCGGAAGCGTCGGCGTCGCGCTGACGGTGCTCGGCGGGTCTACTGCTTCTCCGCCGGCGTCGGGGGGGGCGGC
>JAWLGW010000513.1:0-5440 GCA_041690735.1 Planctomycetota bacterium | reverse complement strand
GCCGGTCGCCTTTCGCCTGGTCGACGCGCAGGGCGCCGCCGCGCAGGTGGCGCTGCGGGTGAGCGCTGACGGCGGCGCCACCTGGCGGCCTCTCACGCTGGCGAGCGGCAACGGCGGGTCCCTCGCCAGCGCTCCGGCGCCCGGCGCCGAGCACGTGGTGACCTGGGACAGCGCCGCGGACGTGCCCGGCTTCGTGGCGGCGGCGCAGGTCGAGGTCTCGGTCTCGGGCGGCGGCTCCGCCCTCGCCCTGGCGGCGGTCGACAACGCGGCCGCCGCCGCCCCCGTCCCCTTCGATCGCCTGCCTTTCCTCCAGTCGACCACCGCCACCGAGACCCACGTGCTGTGGCGGACGCAGGGCGGCGCGGACACGGTGATCGAGTACGGCCCCACCCCGGCCCTCGGCCTGCGGGCGGGGGACCCGCAGGCGTACGCCGTCGAGCACCAGGTCCACCTGACCGGCCTCACCCCCGCCAGCACGGTCTACTACCGGGTCTCCATGAACGGCCAACCCGCGACCCCGCTGCTGTACTTCAGGACCGGTCCCCGCCCCGACGCCACCGACTTCTCCTTCGTGGTGGTCGGCGACAGCGGCATGGACAACCCCGAGCAGTACCAGGTGGCCGACCTCATGGCGCGCGAGGCGGACGCCCAGCTGTTCCTGCACACGGGCGACATCGTGTACCCCGCCGGGGGCTTCGGCGCGGCGGTCAGCGAGTACAACGCGCGCTTCTTCAAGCCCTACGAGGCCATGCTCACCCGGGTGCCCGCCTTCCCGGTGATCGGCAACCACGACCTGCTGGGCCTGGCCGGGCAGCCCTACAAGGACACCTTCGTCATGCCGCCCAACGGCGGCGGCTCGCTGCTCGAGGAGCTGTACTTCAGCTTCGAGTGGGGCGACGTCAAGTTCATCGCCCTCGAGAGCAACGTCCTGTTCCAGTTCACCGTGGCCGGCCCCCACATGGACTGGCTGCGCCGGGAGCTGACGAACAACACCAAGAAGTTCCTGATCGTGTTCATGCACGCGCCCCTGTACTCCGCGGGCAAGCACGGCGACAACCCGGTCCTGCAGGCCCTGTACGAGCCCCTGTTCGAGCGCCACGGCGTGGACCTGGTCCTGGCCGGCCACGACCACAGCTACGAGCGGACCAAGCCGATCAAGAACTTCAGCACCGACCCCGCTGACCCGGGCCTGGTGCACATCGTCACCGGCGGCGGCGGCGCGCGCCTGTACACGGTCAACCCCACCCCGCGCACCGAGGTCGCCGTCGCGGCCCACCACTACACCAAGGTCACGGTCGACGGCGACTGGCTGCGGGGCGAGGCGATCGACATCACCGGGCAGGTGATCGACAGCTGGGCCGTGCCCAACCGATAGCGCTCCAGGTACACCGCGACCGCGGCCGCGTCCGCCAGGAGGGCCCCCTCCTTGAAGTCGACCTCCTCGTCGCAGGGCGCCTGGCAGACCGCGGCGAGGACCGACGAGAATGCTGGAGCCGTTTCCTGACGCCGCCTCAGTCGCTGAGGGTGGGCTGGCGCGACAGGTTGGTCAGGAAGCGCTCCAGGGCCACCGCCACCTCCTCGCCCGACAGGGCGGCGCAGGGGAGGCGCTGGCCGTCCGGACTGGCGGGGGCCAGGACCTGCGCCCGCTCACCCAGGAGGTAAGGCCCTGTCCGCTCGGGGCGGGCCCGGGGGCCGAACAGCGCCAGCGTCGGCACCTCGAGGGCCGACGCGATGTGCAGCAGTCCCGTGTCGCAGGTGAGCAGGCAGGCGCTCTCTTGCAGCACGCCGGCCACCACGCCGATCGGCGCCCGGGCCGGGAACATGACCGCCCGCCCCCGCGGTAGCTGCCGCACCGCCCAGGCGGCCATGCACCGCTCGCGCCGCGACCCGTGGCTCAAGAAGAAGTACAGCGGCCGCTCTCGCTCGGTCTCCAGGGCGCGCCGGGCGCAGGCCACGAAGTGGCGCACCGGCCAGGAGCGGTCCAGCCGCCGCGCGAGCAGGCGCGTGGTCTGGTCGGTGCCCACGTTGTAGGTGATCAAGGTGGCGGCGGCGGGGACGCCCAGGGCCCGCAGCCGCTCGCGCGCCTGGGCCCGGGCGTCGTCCGACACCACCATGCGCATGGGCCAGGGCGGGTCGCTGGCTCCGAGCGGCGTGGCATCGATCACGGCGGTCTCGGCGGCGTGGTATTGGGTCGTGCTGCCGCCGTTGTGGAGCGAGGGCGGGCTGGGCAGGGTGACCCCCTCGAACCAGCTGGGCTCGAGGTGGTGGCGCACGCCGAGCCCCCGCAGCATCTCCATCAAGCCGGGGGGCTCGCGTCCTACCAGGACCGCGTCGAACGCCATCTCGCGCAGGCTGCGCTGCAGCGGAGCCAGCGCGCTCGCCTCGCTGCTCTTCTTGTAGCTGGCGGGGATCGCGAGCACCCGCTCGACGTCGGGGTGCCCCTCCCACACCGCAGGCGCGACGGTGAGCACCGTGATCCGGTACTCGGGGACGGCCCGGCGCAGGGCGGTCGGGATCGCGGTCCAGAACATGTTCTCGCCCAGGCGCCCGTGCCGGACCAGCAGGAGCCGTCGCACGCGCCCCCCGCGGATGTCCTCCGCGAGCTCGGCCTGGCGAGCCGCGGGGTCGGGGTTCACGCGCATGGCTACTCCAGGATCCGCGTGCAGCGGCCGTAGGCGACCGCCTTGTTCCCGGCCCGCAGCACGAACTTGCTGAGCTGGGGGATGTCCGCCGCCTGCTCGATCGCGATGGGGCGGTTGGAGGCGGTCGCGATCACGCGGCCCCACTCGCCGGGGGCGAGGCCGTCGTCCTCGGTCTCCTCCCAGGCGGTGGCGTCCTTGTCGCGCTTGGCGAGGAGCTCGTCGAGCTGCACCGCGGCCCGGTCGACGTGGACGTGCATGGTCCACACCTCGCCCAGGCGCAGCAGGGTGTCGGGGTCGAACACCGTCAGCTCGAGCTCCATGCGCTTGGCGACCCGGGGCGGGTGGTCGGCGTCGCCGGCCACCACGCCGCGCCCCTTGAACAGCTCGCGCAGCGGCTCCTTGGCGGACAGGTTCTTGAAGGCCACCCCCACCAGCTGACGGGGGACGCCCGCCTCGACCGGGACCCCCGGGGTCGCGATGTGCCCGCGGGTGAGCTGCACCGCCCGCACCCGGGCGGTGACGGGGCCGCCGCGCTCGGCCGACAGGGGCTCGAACTGCAGGGTCTGCTCGGGGTGGACCGTCCCCGACTCCACCAGGGCGGTGGCGGTCTTGCCGATCCCGGGGACGTTGTCGTAGACCTCGCTGCCGTGGATCACCAGCCGCAGCGGGGCGTCCTGGGCCCGGATCGAGCGGAACGACAGCCCCGCCATGAACTGCTGGAGGGAGGGGCCCGAGTACCAGTCGATCCGCTGGAAGCCCACGATTCCCTCGCCCGGCTGGTGGATGTCGCGTCCGGGCGCGTAGGCCGAGGTGGGGATGAACACGCAGTCGTCGTGGGGGACGCCGTACTCCTCGAACAGGAGGCGGACCTCCTCCTCGCGCTCGCGGAAGGGCTGCTCCTCGTACCCGACCCGGTCCATCTTGGTGAGGGCCACCCCGCGCAGGGGGATCTCGAAGCCCTTGAGGATCCGGATCACCTGGGTGGTGATCGGCTTGGGGCCCTCCTCGCAGTCGACCACCAGCAGGGCGCAGTCGGCCTGGAACATGCCGAAGAAGCGGTTGTTGGTGTAGGTCTCCTGGCCGGGGGTGTCGATCACCGTGATCCGGTGGTCGGGGTACTCGAACCGGACCATGGAGGGGAGGATCGTCACCCCGCGGGCGGCCTCCGACTGCTCGTGCGTGACGTCCTTGGAGCGGAACACCAGCTGGGCGAACACCAGCGACGAGTCGCGCCCCTCGGCGGCGAGCTTCTTCGCCTGGTCGAGCTCGCGGGCCGAGGCCATGCCGGTCTCGGCGACGATCTTGCCGAGCAAGGTCGACTTGCCGTGCCAGGCATGGCCGCAGATCGCCAGGCTGATGTCCTGCTTCTCGTTCTTCACGTGCACGCGATGATCGGCCGGCGGACCTCTGGGATCAAGGGCGGACCGCGCGGTCGCGCGAGGAGCGCCCAAGACAAGCGGGGGGTTCGACCGATAAGGCCAGGTGAGGAGGCAAGATGAGAGCTTACGACCGCCGGACCTTCAAGCGCCTGGCTGCCAGCGAGGCCGCGCGAGGGGTCGCCGAGCCCCCCAGCGTCGGCGGGCCCCAGGCGGCGCCCGCCGTCGCGGAGCCGGCCTGGGGGCGGTTCCTGGCCGTCCTGGAGGACGCCGCCCGCAGCCTGTGCACCCCCTCGGAGCGCCGCAGCCTGGAGCGCCTGGTCGCCTGCGGCGGGAAGGTGCTGGCCCGCGGCTACGCCTGCGGCAGCGAACAGGAGGCGGCCCAGGCCTGGTGCGGCCACCCCCTGTGCCCGGCCTGCGCCCGGACGGAGGGCGCCCGGGCGGGGGAGGTCGCTGGGAGCTGGGACGCCCGCGTCCTCGAGGTGCGGGTCCCCATTGGGCGGGGCGAGCGGAGCCGGCTGCCGTCGAAGGCCTGCGTGGCCAGCCTGCGAGAGGGCTGGGGCCACGCCAGCCGGGCGCTGGAGGAGCAGACCGGGCTGCCGCGGCTGGAGCCGGTGCCCCGGACCGTGATCCACCCCGGCGGGCTGCTGCTGTTCGTCCGCCTGCCCTGGGCCAGCGCTGAGGTCGGCCCGGGGCTGGCCCGGGCGGCCGAGCAGGCCCTGGGCGCGGCGGTGGAGCAGGCCTGCCGGGGAGCGGGCTTCCTGGCCACCGCCGGCGTCGTCTCCCGTGAGGCGGCGGCGGCGGCCTTCACGCAGGCGCGGCGCGAGGAGGCCGATCGGTTCCAGGCCGAGGTGGCCCGGGACCTCGAGCGCTTCGACGCCCTGGCCTGGCGGCGCGGGTTCGGCGGCGACGCCAGCCTGGAGGCCGCCCTGCGCGCCCTGGCCAAGCGGTGGATCGAGCGGGTGCGGCAGCGCGCCAAGGTCCGCCGCCAGCTGGTCCTGGGGGCCAAGGAGGCCCTGGCGGCGCCGGGCAAGCGGCGCCCCGCCTTCATGCCCGAGGTGTGCCCCGACCACGGCCAGGGCTGCCGGGCCGTGGCCACGATCGTCCGCGACGGCCGGCGGGAGACCGTGTTCGAGGACCTGCGCCTCCCGGTCGCCCCGGCCCCCCAGGCCATCGCCGCCTTCTTCGAGGAGGCGGCGGCCAGCGCGCCGATCCGCATCCCTCTGCCGCAGCCGGTTCCGGTGGCGATCCGCCGCGCGGCGTAGCGCGCCTCGGGCCCTGCTCGAGCTCGTGGTCGTGTCGCGCTCGCGCTCGTGGTCGTGGTCGAGATCGTGGCCCTGCCCGACCACGCGCTCGAGCTCGTGGTCGTGTCGCGCTCGCGCTCGTGGTCGTGGTCGAGGCTCGTGCTGGTCTGAGCTCAAG
>JAWLGW010000512.1:0-5453 GCA_041690735.1 Planctomycetota bacterium | reverse complement strand
GAAGGCCGCCTGCAGGTGCGCCTCGGCCGGCTGCCCCCGCTCGAGGTCGGTCGGCGTCAGCTCCACGTGCAGGTCCGGCCGGGCGGCCTCGAGCAGCGCGCGCGCATCGCTCTGCGCGCGCGGGCGGTCGTAGTCGCGCGCCTCCTTCCGCTGCAGCACGTCGCCCGGATCCAGAGGATCGCCCAGGAAGGCCCCCTGCCCGTCCGCCGCGAGCACCAGGTGCGCGCCGCCGCGCACCCTCCCGAGCGCCCGCAGCAGCGCCTGCCCCACGTTGCCCAGCCCAAACACGCTGATCCGAGTCGCCATGGCCGCCAGTGTAAGTGAAGCTCCTCAACTCCCGGCCCCGTCCTGCCGAAGGAACAAGATGAACGCCTGCCCTGGTTTCGGCGTCTTATGCGAGCGACAGGACGGGGCAGGCGGTGTGTCGAAACACGCACTGGAGTGGGCGGGATCAGCCCTCACGGGAAGCCAAATGAAAGAGCTTATGCACGAGCCAGACTGTAAGTGCCTAAGGCCTCGTGTTTGCTTTCCTCCGGGTGTCGAAGGGCAGGAGGCCTGCTGACATGCGGCGCTTCGAGATCGAACAGGCCTTGCGAGAGCTGGGGCGGCGGACGCCTGACTACTTCCGCGACGAGATCTTCTCGCACGGGGACCTCAAGGTGAGGACGGAGGCGGCCAAGGTCCTCAAGGAGCTCGAGCCCCAGCGCCGCTCGACGCAGATCCTCAAGGAGATGCTCAAGCTGATCTGACCGCTCACCCGCCCCGACTCGGGCAGGGTAGCCTGGCGGCGTGGTGTACGTCCTCCTCCGCGCGCTGCTGCGCCACGCCCTGCGGGTCTTCTTCCGCCGCCTCGAGGTCGAGGGGCTGGAGCAGGTCCCGAGCGAGGGTCCGCTCCTGCTGGCGGCGAACCACCCCAACACCCTCATCGACGTCTTGCTGGTCGCGACCTACCTCGACCGACGGGTGGGGTTCGTCGCCAAGTCGACCCTGTTCGAGGGTCGGCTGGCCGGCGCGCTCCTGCGCGCGCTGGGCGCGGTCCCGGTGTATCGGCGCGAGGACGCCCCCCTGGACGAGGGCGCTCGCGCCCGCAACCGCCAGGCGCTCGCCGCCTGCGAAGAGGCGGTCGCCGCGGGCCGGGCGATCCTGATCTTCCCCGAGGGGGTCAGCCAGGAGCAGCCCCGCCTCATGGAGCTCAAGACCGGCCTGGCGCGGATGGCGCTCGGGGCCGAGGCGCGGGCGCCGGGGGAGGTGGCGATCGTGCCGGTGGGGCTGGTGTACGACGACCCCGAGACCTTCCGCAGCCGGGCGCACGTCCGCTACGGGGCGCCGATCCGGGTGGCTCCCTTTCGTGACCCGGCCGTCGCGCCCGACGATCCCCGTCAGGTCCGCGCCCTCACCGAGGCGGTGCGGAGCGCGCTGCTCGCCACGGTCGTCCACGTGGAGCGCAGCGAGCACGACCCCCTGGTGCGCGACCTGGATGCCGTGTACGGGGGCGAGGTCGAGGCCGAGGCGGGCAGCCGACTGGCCGCGACGGCGGCGATCGCCCGCGCGGTCAACGCCTTCGCCGAGCGGGACCCCGCGCGGGTGGAGCGCGTACGGGGGCTGCTCTCTCGCTACCGGACGGCGCTGAGCGAGGCGGGGGTGGACGACGCCGCGGTCCGGGCCCGCACCCGCCGCGTCACGATCCGCGAGGCGGTCGGGCTGGCCGCGGGCGCGCCCTTCGCGCTGTGGGGGATCCTCAACCATCTCGTCCTGTACCACGTCCCGCGGGTGGTCCTCCGGGTGGTGCCGGTCGACCCCGTCTACAGCTCGACCGTCAAGCTCCTCACCGGCCTGCTGGCCCTGGTCGCCTGCTACGCCCTGCAAGGGTGGGCCGCGCACGAGGCGGCTCCCCTGGTAGGGCTGGAGCCCGCCTGGGCGGGCACCCTGGCCTACGTGGGGACACTCCCCCTGACCGGCCTGCTCGCGCTGGTGTGGCTGGAGGCCGCGGCGCACGCCGCCCGGCGGGTCCGCCTGCTGCGGGCGCGCAGCCGCCTGACCCCCGACACCCTCCGCCGGCTGCGCGAGCAGCGGGCGGAGCTCATGGGGGAGCTGGAGCGAGCCCAGGCGGACTACCTCACCGAGCAGGTCTCGTCCGGCGCCGAGGAGGAGCCGGGCACGTCGCTGTAAGCGGTTACCCTGGGCGCCCTCGACAGGGGGCTCCCGACATGAGCACGATTCCGATCCGCCGCGCGCTCCTCAGCTGCGCCGACAAGGAGGGGCTGGCCCTCCTGGGCCGAGCCCTGGCCGACCGGGGCGTGCGCCTGGTCTCGACCGGCGGCACGGCGCGGGCCCTCCGGGAGGCGGGCCTCGAGGTGCAGGACGTCTCGACCGTGACCGGCCACCCCGAGATCCTGGGCGGGCGGGTCAAGACCCTCCACCCCAAGATCCATGGCGGGATCCTGGCGCGGCTGCCCGGCGACGAAGCCGAGCTGGCCGAGCACGGGATCGAGGCCTTCGACCTGGTGGTGGTGAACCTGTACCGGTTCGAGGAGGCAGCCCGGGCCGGCAAGCCCCTGGACGAGCTGGTGGAGGAGGTCGACATCGGCGGACCCGCCATGCTGCGGGCCAGCGCCAAGGCGTTTCCCCGGCTGGCGGTGCTGAGCGGACCCGCCCAGTACGCCCCCTTCCTCGAGGAGCTGGCGCGCGAGGGAGGGATCACCCTCGAGACCCGCCGCCGCCTGGCGCTCGAGGCCTTTGGCCGCACCTGCGCCTACGACCGGGCGATCCACGCCGAGCTCGGGCGCCGCTTCGCCGCCGAGGCCGGAGCCCCGGCGGAGCTGCCCGAGCGCCTGCTGCTGGCGGCCGAGCGGGTCGGCGGGCCGCTCCGCTACGGCGAGAACCCTCACCAGCGGGGCGCCCTGTACCGGCTGCCCGACGCCGACGGAGGCCTGGGCGCCCTGGAGCTGCACGCGGGGACCAAGGAGCTCTCCTACAACAACCTCCTCGACCTCGACGCCGCCCTCACCCTGTCCGCGCGGCTGCCCCGCCCCGGCTGCTGCGTGATCAAGCACGCCGGGCCCTGCGGCGCGGCGACCGAACCGGACGCGGTCGCCGCGCTGGAGGCGGCCTGGGCGGGCGATCCCCTGTCCGCCTTCGGCTCGATCGTGGGGATCAACGTCCCGGTCGACCTGCCGCTGGCCGAGGCGCTGCTCGACAAGCCGTTCGTGGAGGGGGTCGTCGCGCCCGCCTTCGCGCCCGAAGCGCTGCAGCGCCTCCGGGCCCGCAAGGGCTGGGGCAAGTCGGTCCGGCTGGTCGCGGCCCGCCTGCCCGCCGCGCCCGAGCCGCAGGTCCGCGGCGTGGCGGGGGGCCTGCTGGTGCAGGACCCCGACCTCGCCGAGGCGGCCCGGTGGGAGGTGGTCACCGACCGCGCCCCCACCGCCGAGGAGGAGGCGGCGCTGCGCTTCGCCTGGACCTGCGTGCGCGCCGTCCGCAGCAACGCGATCGTCCTCACGGCGGGCCAGGCGCTGGTCGGGGTGGGGGGCGGGCAGCCCTCGCGGGTGGACGCGGTGGAGATCGCGGTCCGCAAGGCCGGTGACAGGGCCCGCGGCGCCGCCCTGGCCTCCGACGCCTTCTTCCCCTTCCCCGACGGCGTCGAGGCGGCGCACGCCGGCGGCGTGACCTGCGTGGTCCAGCCGGGGGGGAGCGTGAAGGACAAGGACGTGATCGCCCGGGCGAACGCGCTCGGCCTGGCGATGGTCTTCACGGGCACCCGCCACTTCCGCCACTAGGCCAGGGGGGCTAGCCTGCCCGGGTGGAGCGGCGACTCGGGGACTACCTGCTCGAAGAGCGCCTGGGGGCGGGCGGGATGGGCGTCGTGTGGCGCGGACGCCACCTCGAGACGGGAGCCCGCCACGCGATCAAGGTGCTGGACGGGGCCACCCCCGAGATGGCGGAGCGCTTCCTGCGCGAGGGCCAGGCGCTGGCGCGGGTGAGAGCGCACCCCAACGTGGTGCGGGTCCACCAGGCGGGCCGAGACGCGGGGAGGCTGTTCCTGGTGATGGAGCTGGTCGAGGGCGGCTCGCTGGCGGACCTGCTGACCCGGGGCCCCGTGCCGCCGCCGGAGGCCGCGCGGCTGGTGCGGGCGCTCGCCAGCGGAGTGGCGCACCTGCACGCCGCGGGGGTGCTCCACCGCGACCTCAAGCCGGCCAACGTCCTGCTCACCCCCGAGGGGACCCCCAGGCTGGCCGACTTCGGCCTGGCCCGCCTGGAGGGAGCCGCGTCCCTGACGGAGACGGGCACCGTCCTGGGGACCCCCGCTTACATGGCGCCGGAGCAGGCGCAGGGCGAGCCGGTCGACGAGCGCACCGATGTGTACGGCCTCGGGGCGACCCTGTACCACCTGCTCACCGGTCGAGCGCCGTTCTCTGCCGGCTCACCGGTGGCGGTCCTCGAGCAGGTGTGCCAGCGATCCCCCCGGCCGCCGGCCGAGCTCGCGCCCGGGGTGCCGCCGGCCCTGGAGCGGGTGTGCCTCCGCGCGCTGGCGAAGGCGCGAGACGAGCGGTTCGCCACCGCCACGGCGCTGCAGGCGGCCCTCGAGGAGCGGTCCCTCGCCCGCGCCGGTCCCAGGCTCCCCCTGCCGCTGCTCGCGGGGGCGGCGCTCGCCGTCGCGGCCCTCGCCGCCTCAGTCGCACGCCCGGCGCCGCGGGCGGTCGCCCCGGTCGCCACCGAGGCGGCTGCGACCGCCTCCTCCTCGCAGCCCCCGCGGCCGACGCTGGCGCCGCGGGAGCGCTCTCCCGACGCCGAGGTGAAGGCGCAGCTCCGCGAGCTGCGGCGGCTGGCGCGGCAGGACCTGCACGCGGCGAGCCGGGCGGCGCACCGCCTTCCCCCCGGCGCCTGGGCGGCGCGGAGGCTGTGGAAGGACGACCTCGAGATCGAGTTGCGGACGCTCGTCGACCGGAGCGCGCGAGAGCTGGTGGACGTGCGGCGGGTGGTGCTCCTGCTCCGGTTGACCCACAGCCTCACACCGGACGACGCGATCCCGGCCGACCTGGTGCGGCCGCTGCTCGAGCTCCTCGACGGGCCGGAGGCCGGCGACGTGGGGCTGGCGCTGGCGCGCCGCGCTCCGGATCACGCGCGTGTCCAGCGCCTGACGGCTCGGCTGGTGGAGCGGGCGCGCGGGTCGAGCGTCCGCTGGCAGTTCGTGCCCATCCTGCGTCGCGCCGTCGCCCTCACCCCACGGGATCACCCGGAGGGCCTCCGGCTGCGGCTCCTGCTGGCCCGGGTGCTCGGCGTGTGCGCCAGCCGGCTGTCGGCCGAGGAGCGGGGTGAGACCGAGCAGTGGCTGACCGAGCTCCTCGAGCAGGTCGGCGACGCGGAGGAGCAGGGCCTGGTGCTGGCGGCGCGCAGTCAGCTCCGCTGCACCGCGGGGCGTGTCGAGGAGGGGGCTCGGGACGCGGAGCGGGCGGCCGAGC
>JAWLGW010000511.1:0-5462 GCA_041690735.1 Planctomycetota bacterium | reverse complement strand
GGCCTCGTGGGCTACGTTCCCCCGGGCGTCGGCGGCGTACAGGGGCGGGATCGCCGCCCAGGAGCCGACGTCGTTCCACTCGAAGTCGACCTCCAGCATGCGCACCCCGGCGGCCTTCTCCAGCACGGCGTAGTCGATCGAGATCCGGGCCACCTCGGCGTACTCGGCCCGCAGGACCTCCCGGGCCTCGGGCGTCCCCCAGGCGGCCACAACCCGGTCGATCGCCTCTCCCGTGCGGGGCAGGTGCTCGCGCAGGGCCTCGAGGATCGTGCTGGCCCGCCACACGAAGATCCCGCTGTTCCACAGGTAGCCGCCCGCGGCGAGGTAGCGCTGCGCCGTGTCGAGGTCGGGCTTCTCGCAGAAGGCCGCCACCTGGTGGGCGGGGAGCCGCCCCTTGTGCTCCACCGGCTCGCCCCGGCGAATGTAGCCGAAGCCCGTGTGCGGGCTGGTGGGCGGGATCCCGAAGGTGACGATCCCCCCGCGGGTGGCGGCGAGCTCGTGCGCCTCGCGCAGCGCCTCGCGGAACTTGGCGCCCGGCCGCACCACGTGGTCGGCGGGGGTCACCGCCAGGACCGCCTCGGGGTCCCGGGCGGCGATCAGTCCGGCCGCGAGCCCCATGGCGATCGCGGTGTCCTTGGGCTCGGGCTCGGCGATCAGGTTCCGCTCGGCGAGCTCGGGCAGCTGCTCGGCGACGCCGCGCGCCAGCGTCTCGCTGGTCACCACGTACATTCGCTCCGGCTCGGTCAGGCCGCGCAGCCGGTCGTAGCTCTGCTGCAGCAAGGTGCGCGAGCCGGCCAGCTTGAGGAACTGCTTGGGGCGATCGCGGCGGGAGAGGGGCCAGAAGCGGGTCCCCGAGCCGCCGGCGACGATCACGGCGTGGAGCATGAGCGCGGGAGTCTACCACTCGGATGCGGCTGTGGCGCCGAAGCCTGAGGCTGGGACGTCGCCCGGGGCGTGTGCTAGAACCTGCCCCCATGGCCGTGAAGAGCATGACCCTGGGCGAGGTCGCCGCCCTGCTGGGCGGCGAGGTGGTCGGCGACCCCTCGGTGGAGATCACCACGATCGCGCCGATCCAGGCCGCGTTCCCGGGGGCGATCAGCTTCGTCTCCAACCGCAAGTACATCCGCCAGCTCGCCGACACCGAGGCGAGCGGCGTGCTGGTGTCGCCCGAGCTGCGCGACCGGCCCCGACCGGCCGCGACCTCGCTGGTGGTGCTGGACGACCCTTACATGGGCTTCGCGCGGCTGCTGCAGCACTGGACGAAGGTGCCGCGCGTGGCGCACGGCGTGAGCGAGCGCGCCTTCGTCGACCCCAGCGCCGACCTGGGGGCGGACGTCAACGTCTACCCCTTCGCCTACGTGGGCCCGGGCGCCAAGGTGGGCGACCGGGTCGACCTGCACCCCGGCGCCTACGTGGGGGCGGGGGCGCGGATCGGCGACGACACGATCCTCGGCCCCAACGCGGTGGTGCACCACGGCTGCGACGTGGGGGCCCGCTGCCAACTGTACGCCGGGTCGGTGGTGGGGTCGGACGGCTTCGGCTTCGCGCCCGACCTGCGCACCGGGCTCCACGTGAAGATCCCCCAGATGGGCAACGTGGTGATCGAGGACGACGTCGAGGTGGGCGCCAACGTCACGATCGATCGGGCCGCCATGGGCGAGACCCGCGTGGGGCAGGGGACCAAGATCGACAACCTGGTGCAGGTCGGCCACAGCGCCGCGCTCGGGCGCGGCTGCTTCGTGGTCTCCCAGGCGGGGATCAGCGGCACCACCCGGATCGGCAACGGCGTCACGATCGCCGGGCAGGCCGGGATCGCCGGCCACGTGTCGGTGGGGGACGGGGCCTCGATCGGCGCCCAGGCGGGCGTCCACTCGGACGTGCCGGCGGGGGCCAAGATGCTCGGCAGCCCCGCCCTGCAGGGCGACGAGGCCAAGCGGAGCCTGGTGGTGATCCGCCGGCTCCCGGAGCTGCGGGCCAAGGTGCGCGAGCTCGAGCAGCGGCTGGCCGAGCTGGAGAAGCGGGCGCTGGGCTAGCTAGCTCCGCGGCGGCGGCGTCTTGCGGTGGACCGCCGTCGCGTCCACCCCGGCCGATAGGAGGAACTTCACCGACAGGTTGAGGTTCTCCTCGCACGGCTCGAGGTCGAGGGCGAACTTGAAGCTCCCCTTGAGGTCGCGCAGCAGGAACTCCCGCACCGCCTCCAGTCCGCGGACGGCGCCGCGACGGGCGGTCACGATCAGCCCCTGGCTGTAGGTGATCGACCAGGCGCGGGCGCCCGCCTGCAGGGTGAGGGTGCCGGTGCGCTGGTCCTCCTCCACCTGCAGGAGCACCCGCTGCAGCTCCTTGAGGGAGGAGAACCTCCCCTCCAGGTCGCCGCCCTGCTCGCTGAACAGGCGCACCGAGGTGGGGGTCTCGAGCAGCGCGCCGCTCTCGGAGGCCTTCGCCTCCACCCCGTGCAGCGTCTCGTGCTTCTTGGTGCCGCGGCGCTGCTTGAGCTCGAGGGTGATGGGGAACTCGCCGATCGTGACGTGGTTGTCGCCGCTCAGGTAGGCGCGCCCCTCGACCGGCACCCCGTCCACCTCGGTCCCGTTGGCGCTCTCGTGGTCCTCGACGTACGGCCGGTCCTCGTCGGGGTCCCACACCAGGCTGGCGTGGAAGCGGGACACGGTGCTGTCGTTGATCACGAGGTCGTTGCTGCGGTGACGACCCAACTTGAGCCGCTGCCCCCGCTTGAACGAGACCGCCCGGCGGCCGAGGCAGCGGATCACGATCGTGGCGTCGTCACTGCTCATGGGGCGGAATTGTACACACAGTCACCCCCGAGTTCGACCTGCTGGGCCCGATCCCTCCTCAGGGACCCCCTGGGGCCTGGACACCGGCGTGTCGGGGTCGACGTCCCCGCGCAGGGCCTCCCAGTCGACGCGGGCCCGCTTGGAGAGGTAGTCGAGCACCGGCGGGGCGACCTCCGCCGCGCGGAACCAGGCCAGGGCCGCCTCGTCGAGGGGGAAGGTGAACGGGTGCCGGTCGAGGAGGGCGATCGCCGCGTCGCTGTCGTGGGCGCGGGCCACGGCGACCGCCTCCTCCCGGTCGAGCGGGCGGCGGGCCGGCGGGGGCTCGAGCGGAGGCGCCAGGGCGGGGTCGCTCACCGGATGGTCGGGCGGCGACGCGGCGCAGGCGGCGAGGAGGGCGAGGATCAGCAGCGCGGCGAGTCTCAGGGCGGTCCTCCGCTTGCGTCCGGCCCGACCTCCCGCGATCCTCGACCGGAGCCGCCCCCGGCGCAACCGACCGCGCCGAACACAGTTGTTAAGCGGTTGGTATCATTGCCCTTAGACGGCTGCTCGGAGGATGCACCCATCCGAGGAAACCTATCGGAGGCGTTGATTGATGGCTGGTTAGGCGTCGGATAGAATCCTCCGCTTCACCTTGCTGCCCGGCGCCCTTCGTGTGCCCCGGCGGCTCCCTAGTGCGTCGGGGAGGTCGGCTTCGCCGTCGTCGAAATGCGACGTCGAACCGCGGCCTCCGAGAACCAGGAAGCTCCTCAGGAGAGAGACAAGTGGCGCTCGTCACGCTCCAAGAACTCATCGCAGCCGGAGTCCACTTCGGTCACCGCTGCAGCCGCTGGAACCCGAAGATGAAGCGGTTCATCTACGGGAAGCGCAACCAGATCCACATCATCGACCTGCGCGAGACCGTCAAGGGCCTCCTGCGCGGGTCGCACTTCCTCGAGCGGCTGGTGGCCAGCGGCGGCGAGGTCCTGTTCGTCGGGACCAAGCCCCAGGTCAAGGAGCTGGTGAAGTCGGAGGCGCAGCGGTGCAACATGCACTACGTCTCTGAGCGGTGGCTGGGCGGCACGCTGACCAACCACGCCACGATCCGCAGCCGCCTCGCCCGCCTCCAGGAGCTGGAGGAGATGGAGCAGACCGGCGCGATCGACCGCTACACCAAGAAGGAGCTCTCCTCGATGAATCGGGAGAAGAAGAAGCTCCTGCGGAACCTCGACGGCATCCGCAAGATGGTGAAGCTGCCGCAGGCCATGGTCATCGTCGACCCCCGCCGCGAGGAGAGCGCCCTCCGCGAGGCGGCCAAGATGGGGATCCCCACCGTGTGCGTGATCGACACCGACGCCGACCCCGGCATGGTCGATATCCCGATCCCGGCCAACGACGACGCCTACCGCTCGGTCCACGTGATCCTCTCCAAGCTGGTCGACTCGATCCGGGACGGGCGGCGCAAGCTCAACGTCCAGCGCGGGATCGGCAAGACCGACGAGAAGCCCGTGGGCGTCCTCGAGGCGCAGCCCGCCGAGGCGGCCGTCTCCGCCGAGGGGGGCGAGGGCTAAGCGGCCCCGCTCACGGCCCCGGCGACCGCCGGGGCCACCCCTGCGCCTCAGCGCATTGCTGGCGGAGGTCCCGTGGCCCCGATCGCGTCGAGCGTGACCGATCATCGCC
The DNA here is from genome assembly GCA_041690735.1 of Planctomycetota bacterium. Taxonomy (GTDB): domain Bacteria; phylum Planctomycetota; class J058; order J058; family J058; genus JAWLGW01. Next base: position 1,017 of record JAWLGW010000511.1, on the reverse strand, counting down.
CCGGCTCCTCCGCCAGTCAGTTTCCCAACACCTCCCCCACAGGCCCGGTCGCCGGGAGCCCCGCTCCTCGCGCCCCCGGGACGAAACCAACTCACCGCTCCGAGGAAACCCCATGGCTCAGATCTCCGCGGCCCTGGTCAAGCAGCTCCGGGACAAGACCGGCGCCGGCATGGGCGACTGCAAGAAGGCCCTCATCGAGACGAACGGCGACGTCGAGGCCGCCGTCGACGTGCTGCGCGCCAAGGGCATCAAGGACAGCCAGAGCGCCCGCGAGACCGGCGAGGGCGCCGTCGCGCTCAAGCGCTCGGCCGACGGCAAGGCGGTCGCGATCGTCGAGCTGCGCTGCGAGACCGACTTCGCGGCCCGCAACGAGAACTTCGTCAAGCTGCTCGACACGATCGCCGACACGGTGCTCGCCGACAAGGTGAGCTCGGTGGACGAGGCCAAGAGCAAGAAGCCCGTCGCCGACGGGCTGCAGGAGGCCGGCGCGATCACGATCCGCGAGAACATCCAGCTCACCCAGGCGCAGTACCGCCCCCTGGAGGGCGAGGGGCGGATCGGCACCTACGTGCACCACAACGGCCGCGTGGGCGTGGCCGTCGGCGTGAACACCAGCGCCGACATGGCGAGCAAGCCCGAGCTGGACGAGCTGCTCAAGGAGCTGGCCATGCACGCCACCGCCCACGTCCCCAACCCGGTCGGCGTGGACAAGGACAGCATCCCCAGCGACCTCGTCGAGCGGGAGAAGGCGATCGCCCTCCGGCAGATCGACGAGAACCCCAAGGACGCGGCCAAGCCCCAGAACATCAAGGAGAAGATGGTCGAGGGCAAGCTGCGCAAGTTCTTCGAGGAGCGGGCGCTGCTGGAGCAGAAGTTCGTGAAGGACCCCAACGTGAAGGTCCGCGACCTGCTCGCCCAGAAGGCCAAAGAGCTCGGCGGCGAGATCAACGTCGCCTGGTTCGTCCGCACCGAGGTCGGCGGCTAACCCGATCCGCTCACGAACCGCCGGCGCGGGCC
>JAWLGW010000510.1:0-5481 GCA_041690735.1 Planctomycetota bacterium | reverse complement strand
CGTGATCATCACCATGGCCCCCGGTGACCCCGCCGCCATGAAGGGACAGGGCCTCAAGGGCAGCACCGCGATCAACGAGTTCACCATCAAGAAGAACCGCGAGGTGTTCTTCCTCGATCGGCCGCTGGTGCTCAACCTCTCCCCGGCGACCCGCGCCACGGTGGTGGCCGAGGCGATCGAGGCCCTCGGCAGCCCGGTCGAGCTGGAGCGCAAGGACGCCCGCACCGAGCTGACCAGCGCCATCGGCGCCGCCGCGCTGGAGGGGCTGGTGGCCGCGCTGCCCGAGCGGGCCGCCGCCGCGGCCCAGGCCCGCGCCACCTTCGCGGAGCGCTACGCCGCCCTGGAGCAGGCGGGCGACGACCCGGCGAAGCTCGCGGCCCCGCTGGCGGCGCTGGCGCAGGAGTATCCCCACTTCGAGCCGCGGCTGCCGGCGGCGCCCGGCGAGCGCCCCGACCCGCGGCGGGTGGCCGAGGTGTGGCGGCGCCAGAAGGCCGAGGTGGCCCGCGGCGTCGAGGCCCCCGCGCGCCGGGTCCTGCAGGTGCTCTCCTCGACCCCCGAGTGGCCGGGCGGCGTGACCGGGATCCTCCCGCCCGCCCGCGGCGGCCCCGACGTCACCGCCGACACCCCCCTGGAGGAGGCGGTGAGCCGCTGGACGGCTTGGTGGAAGGAGCAGGCCGGCGCCTACTCGCCTGCGGCGGGCGAGGCGGCGGCCCAGGCCTGGCTGGCCGCGGACAGCGTCGGCGAGGCCGAGCGGGCCGCCCTGGCCAAGGCGGGCCAGCTGGCGGCGCCGGCGCTCATGGACGCGCTGCTCGCGGCGCGCGAGGGCAGCGCCGCCGAGGCGCGGGCCGCCGAGGGGCTGGTGGTGGTGGTCAAGAAGCCCTGGGGGCTCGTCGCCAGCGACGAGGAGCTCCGGAAGTACGAGAGCGACTGGGAGGCCGCGCGGGAGCGGATCGAGGCCGACAAGGAGGCCTTCCCCGCCTCCTACGCCCGCCGCCTCGACGACCTCGGCACCCAGCAGGACTACGTCGAGCGAGCCCTGGCGGAGGAGCTCGACCGGCGGCGCGCCGCGTGGCGCGAGTGGTGGTATCGGGCCGAGGAGAACTACACCGACTTCTCGGCCGGCCGACAGGTCGGCCGGGCCTTCAGCCAGACCCAGTTCGGCCGCTGGCTGTCGCGCTTCGTCAGGTTCGACTTCGGGGACTCGTACCTCCACAAGCAGCCGGTCAGCAGCCTGCTGTGGGAGCGCCTCAAGGTCACGATCCCCCTCAACGCCGTGTCGCTGGCGCTGACCTTCCTGATCGCCCTGCCGGTGGGCATCTTCTCGGCGATCCGCCGCGGCACGGCGACCGACCAGGCGGTCACGGTCACGCTGTTCGTCCTGTACTCGATCCCGTCCTTCTGGATGGGCGCCATGCTCCTCATGCTGTTCACCGGCGACCCGTTCCTCGACTGGTTCCCCGCCTACGGGATCGAGGACCTCGACGCCCACAAGCTCACCCTCGGCGAGCGGCTGAAGGACTGGCTGTCCCACGGCGTGCTGCCGGTGGTGTGCCTCACCTACGGGTACATCGCCTATATCGCCCGGCAGATGCGGGCCGCCATGCTGGACGTGGTCCGGACCGACTACATCCGCACCGCGCGGGCGAAGGGCCTCCCCGAGCGGGTGGTGATCCTCAAGCACGCCCTGCGCAACAGCATGATCCCGATCCTGACCCTGATGGGCGCCCTGCTGCCGATCATGTTCGCGGGCAGCGTGATCGTGGAGTCGATCTTCACCATCCCGGGCCTGGGCAAGCTGGCGTTCGAGGCGATCCTGGCCCGTGACTACCCGATCATCATGGCCAACCTGGTGATCTCGGGCTTCCTGACCCTGGTGGGCGTGCTGCTGAGCGACGTCGCCTACGCGCTCGTGGACCCCAGGATCGAGTACCAATGAGCGAGCCCAGCGAGCCGAACGTGGCCAGCGAGGCCACGCCCCACGGGCCCGCCCCCAGCGAGGCGGCCGCGCCGCAGCAGGGGGGCGACAGCAACTGGGCGATCGCCTGGCGGCAGCTCCAGAAGAACCGCCTGGCGCTGGCCGGCGTGGTCGTGGTGGCCCTGCTGGTCGGCATGGCGGTGTTCGCGCCGCTGCTGGCCAACGGCCGGCCGCTGCACGTGCGCGCCTACCTCACCCACCTGTACGACACCGACGTCGCCGCCTTCCTCGACTGGCACCAGCGCCTGATCGCCCAGGCGGAGGCGCTGCAGGCGGGGCTGCCCGCCGCCGAGGCGCCCGAGGCCCTGGCGCGCCTGGTGCGGTACCGGGAGGGGCTGCCGCGGATCCTGGCGCGGATCGCGGGCGCCCTGGACGCCGAGCGGGCCGCGCAGCTGCGGGCGCTGGCCGCCGACTACCAGGCGGCCCTCTCGGCCCAGCGGAGCGGGTCTCCCGGGGCGATCGACCTGGACGCGGTGCGCCAGCAGGGCGCCGAGATCGAGGCCCGGTTCTGCCGGCTGTCGCTGCCGAGCGCCTACAAGGCGGCCGCCGCTCCCTTGCTGGAGGTCCCGCTGCTGACCGAGGCCGCCGCCGACGCCCGAGCGGCGGGCGGCGACTCGGCCACCCTCCAGCCGCTCGCCAGGCGCAGCCGGGCCCTCGCCGCCGAGGTCGGCGAGGCGCTCGTCCCGGTGCTCACCTTCCTGGGCGAGGAGCAGCGCCCGGACCTCGAGCAGCAGGCGACCGCGGCGCTGGGGGCGCTGGAGCGGCTCGACGCCGAGGAGCCGGCCCGGGTGGCCGAGCGGGTGCGGGCGCTGGAGGAGGCCCTCGACGCCGCCGCCGAGCAGCCCGTCCCGCCGGCCCTGCAGAGGCTGCCGCTGGTCACCCGCTGGCCGGCGGTCGCGGCGTTGAGCCCCCTCGAGGTCGCCGCCATGGCGCTGTACCTCGCGCTGCTGGCGCTGGCGCTCCTCCACCGGCGCGTGCTGGCCCTCTCGCCCGAGGGGCGCCGGCTGGCGGTGCTGGCCGCGCCCGCCGCGGCGCTGCTGGTGGCGATCGCCTGGGCGCTGGCCGTGCCCGCCGTCAAGCCGCCCGCCGAGAGCCTGTACAAGACGCTGGCCGCCCAGCTGCGGCTCCACCCTGACGGTGTGAGCGCCATGACCTTCGCCCCGGTCCCCTTCGGCGAGAACGAGAACATCTACGCCGACCGCGTCACCCCGCCCGCCCTGTGGGAGCGGCTGCAGGAGCGCGACCACCTGGCGAAGCGCCTGCGGGTCCCGGGCGAGGTCGAGCTCTCGTACGAGGCAGCGCTGGAGCGGCTCGACCGGCTGCGGACCCACTGGCTGGGGACCGACGACAACGGCCGCGACGTGCTGGCCCGCCTGATCTACGGCTCGCGGATCTCCCTGTCGGTCGGGTTCGTGGCGGTGGGGATCTACGTGGCGATCGGCTTGGTGCTGGGGGCCCTGGCCGGCTACTTCGGCGGCTGGATCGACGTGGCCCTGATGCGGTTCACCGAGATCGTCCAGTCCCTGCCCAGCTTCTTCCTGATCATCACCGTGATCGCGGTGCTGCCGCCCTCGATCTGGACCATCATGCTGGTGATCGGCTTCACCCACTGGACCGAGGTCATGCGCCTGGTGCGCGGCGAGTTCCTCCGGCTGCGGTCGGAGGACTTCGTCACCGCCGGGCGGGCCCTCGGCTTCACGCCCCTGCGGGTCGTGTTCCGCCACATGGTGCCCAACGCGCTGGGCCCCGTGTTCGTGGCCGCGACCTTCGGGGTGGCGGGCGCGATCCTCATCGAGAGCGCGCTGTCCTTCCTGGGCTTCGGCGTGCCGCAGCCCACCGCCTCGTGGGGGTCGGTCCTCAACGTCGCCTTCCAGCACGAGAAGGAGATGTGGTGGATTACGATCTTCCCGGGCGTGTTGATCTTCGTGACCATTACGGCCTACAACCTGGTCGGCGAGGGCCTGCGCGACGCCCTCGACCCCAAGCTGAGGCACTAGGGGACGTACCATGAGCGAGACCAACGGCGACCCGGTCGTCGAGCCGATCCTCGGGCCGGTCGTCGAGACGAGCCCCGAGCCCATCCTGGAGCTGCGCGGCCTGCGGACCTACTTCGACACCGAGGAGGGCACGGTCAAGGCGGTCGACGGCGTCGACCTGTCGATCGGCCGCGGCGAGACCCTCGGGATCGTGGGCGAGTCGGGCTGCGGCAAGAGCGTCACGGCCTACTCGATCATGCGCCTGATCCCCGACCCGCCCGGCCGGATCGCCGGGGGGGAGATCCGCTTCGAGGGCAAGGACCTCGCCAGGCTGAGCGAGCCCGAGATGCGCAAGATCCGGGGCAACCAGATCTCCATGATCTTCCAGGAGCCCATGAGCTCCCTCAACCCGGTGTACACCGTGGGCGACCAGATCGTGGAGGCGATCGTCCTCCACCAGAACAAGACCCCGGCCGAGGCGCGGGAGATCGCCCTCGACATGATCCGACAGGTGGGGATCCCGGCGCCCGAGAAGCGAATCGACACCTACCCGCACGAGATGTCGGGCGGCATGAAGCAGCGGATCATGATCGCCATGGCGCTGGTGTGCCGGCCGCAGCTCCTCATCGCCGACGAGCCGACCACCGCCCTGGACGTGACGATCCAGGCGCAGATCCTCGACATCCTGCGCCGGCTGCAGGCCGAGATCGGCATGTCGATCTGGTTCATCACCCACGACCTGGGCGTCGTGGCGGAGATGGCCCACCACGTGGCGGTCATGTACGCCAGCAAGGTGGTGGAGTACACCGACGTCAAGCGGCTGTACAAGAGCCCCAAGCACCCCTACACCCAGGGCCTGTTCGACTCGCTCCCGCAGACGTCGGGCGGCCGCAAGCGCCTCAAGACGATCCAGGGCAGCGTGCCCAACCCGCTGGAGTTCCCGCCCGGCTGCAAGTTCCACACCCGCTGCCCGCACGCGATCGACGACTGCACCCGGATCGAGCCCCAGCTGGTGGAGGTCGAGCCGGGCCACAAGGTAGCCTGCCTGCGCGTCGAGCGAGGGGAGATCTAGATGACCACCGCCACTCCGCTGCCGCCGGTCGAGGTCGGCTCCGCGCTCCTCGAGGTGGAGGGCCTCAAGAAGTACTTCCCGATCCGGGCCGGGCTCCTCGGCCGGGTGAAGAACCACGTCAAGGCCGTCGACGACGTCTCGTTCGAGGTGCGCGCCGGCGAGACGCTGGGCCTGGTGGGCGAGTCGGGCTGCGGCAAGACCACCGTGGGCCGCTCGGTGCTACGCCTGATCGAGCCCACCGCCGGCACGGTCCGCTTCCGCGGCCAGGACGTGCGCGCCATGGAGGGCGCAAACCTGCGCCGGCTGCGGCGGGACATGCAGATCATCTTCCAGGACCCCTTCGCCTCGCTGAACCCGCGCATGACCGTGGAGCAGATCGTGGGCGAGGCCCTCACCGTGCACGGGGTCGCCCGGGGCGCCGTCCGCCGCCGGCGGGTGGGCGCGCTGCTGGAGCGGTG
>JAWLGW010000509.1:0-5482 GCA_041690735.1 Planctomycetota bacterium | reverse complement strand
GCACAACGGCGCCGACGACAACGCCTCGGGCACCGCGGCGCTGATCGCGCTAGCGGAGGCCCTGCGGGCGGCGCCGCCCCGGCGCACGGTGCTCCTGGTGGCGTTCGGCGCCGAGGAGGAGGGGCTGGTCGGGAGCAAGCGCTTCGTCGAGCAGCCGCCCGTCGCGCGCGAGCGGGTCGTGGCCATGATCAACATGGACATGATCGGGCGGAAGGAGGGCAAGCCGCTCATGGTCGGCGGGCTGGGCACCTCCCCCGCCTGGCCGACGGTGGTCCAGCAGGCGGCCGACCTGATCGGCGAGGCCCTGACGACGCAGCAGGACGGCTTCGGCCCCAGCGACCACGCCTCGTTCTACGCCGAGGATGTGCCGGTCCTGTTCCTGTGGACCGGGACCCACGCCGACTACCACAAGCCGAGCGACGACGTCGAGCGGCTGGACGCGGAGGGGCTCGGGGTCACCGTGCGGGTGGCCCACTCGCTGCTGCGCGGGGTCGACGCCTTGCCGGAGCGCCCGGCCTTCGTGCGCGTGCCGCGGGCGCAGGCGCCGCGGCGAGTGGTCACCGGCGAGCGGGGCGCCTACTTCGGGAGCATCCCCGATTACGCCCAGGAGGGGGTGGAGGGGGTGCTGCTCGACGGCGCGCGCGAGGGCACCCCCGCGGCCGCGGCCGGGATCCAGAAGGGCGACGTGGTGGTCGAGTTCGCCGGCATGACGATCAAGACGATCCACGACTACGTCAACGCCCTGCGCCTCTCCCGCCCGGGGCAGCAGGTGAAGGTGGTCGTCGTCCGCGAGGGGGAGCGGGTCGAGCTGGAGGCGACGCTCGGCGGACGGTGAAGCAGCCGTCAGCGCTCAGCGATCAGCTCTCAGGGTGACCTGTTCCTCCAGCCTCCTGCGGAAGGCGCTGAAGGAGCGCGCAGGTCCCACCCGCTGCTGACGGCTCCAGCTACCGCTCGCGCGCTGGCGCGACCGTCGCGCGCTGCTTGCCCAGGAGCACCTCACGGCTCAAGCGCACGAAGCCGCGCTCGGGCGCGGGGCCGCGATCGGTGAAGGCGACCTCGACCGCCCCCTGGGCGGGGAGGAACACCATCGACTGGGTGGTGAACGAGGTGGCGGCGGCGGCGAGGGCGCCCTGGGCGTCCTCGAGGTCGACGCGGCCCACCCCGGGGCAGGCGCGCCGCACGGCCCGGTAGCGCCGCAGCGAGCTCAGGTAGGTGAAGGAGGCGCGCGGCTGGCGCAGCGGCGGCGAGACGAAGTGGTTGGTGGACACCACCCGCCCGTCGCGGGACGGGCCCCGCGCCACGACCCGGTCGGGGTGCAGCTCCAGGACGCGCACTTCCCCCTCGGTGTCGGCCAGGGTGAGGTTGTTGGTGACGGTCAGCGGCGTCGCCCGCAGGAGGGCCTCGGCGGCGTCGACGTCGCCCGCCTCCTCGAGCACCCGGCGGAAGGCGAGCTGGAAGGGCACCCCCGAGCGCGCCCCGCCGAGGTCATGGACCACCATCACGGCCAGGGCCAAGCGGTCGTTCTGCCCCGACAGCACGCCCAGCAGCCCGGGCCAGCTGACCGACACGTAGGGGCGCTTCCCCTGCGGGCGCGCCACCACGACCACGCTGTAGCGGCCCAGGAACCCGAGGGTGGGGAAGTCGAGGTTGCGCGCCAGCAGCGGCCCCTCGGCGCTGGGGCCGGCCAGGGTGGAGCAGGCGAAGCCGCGGTACAGGTCCGTGAACCACTGGGCCAGCAGGACGTCCCCCAGCGGCAGGCCCGCCGCCTCCGCCAGCGCCTCCGCCTCCCGCAGCAAGTCGGGCGAGCAGTGGGCGCGGAACAGCCGCTCGCCGCGGGCCCGCGCTCGCGGCAGCTCGTCCCTGCCCACGAACGCCTCCACGTAGCGGCGGAGCGCCCGGATCTCGCTGCGCAGCAGGGTCCCGTGCTGTCGGCCCATGGCCTCGGGGGTGCCCGACAGGTACAGGATCGGCACACCGCCCGGGCCGCGCTCGAGGCTCCCTTCCCCGCAGCGGCGCGGCGTCCAGTCGGCGGGCGCCGGGTCGCGGCCCAGCACGCCGCGCAGGTGGCCCCGAACAAGGTCGGACTCGATCTGCTGCTCGTGGCGCAGCCCGCGCCACATGCGGCGCAGGTCGTCGCGCAGGTCGTCGAGCGGACCCGCCGTGGCCGACGAGGCGGCGGCGAGGGTGAAGGCGACGCTCAGGAGAACGGTGGTTCGTGGCATGGCCAGCTCCGGTCGGTGCGTACGGTGGCCGATCGGCCCGGCGCGGTCAAGGGACGGCTGGCGGGTGCGAGCCGGGAGCGCGCATGCGCACGACCACGACCACGACCGCGACCGCGATTAGGAGCCCCCCCCGCACCCCCAGCGCTCCTCCCGTCCCGTATCCTGGCGCGCCCCCTGGGGGAGGAGAGGTGCCTGTGAGCGAGCTGTGCGCGCTGGCGGTCGAGGACGGGATCGCCACCATCACCCTGCAGAACCCGCCGGCGAACTGCTACTCGTACGAGCTGATGCGGGCCCTCGACGAGTGCATCCTCGAGGCCCGCATGCGCGACGACGCGCACGCGATCATCCTGGCGGGCGCGGGGGAGCGCTTCTTCTGCGCCGGGGCGGACATCGCCGTGCTGCAGCGCATGACGCCCACCGAGAAGTACTACTTCTGCCTGCACGCGAACGAGACGCTGCTGCGCCTCGAGCAGACCCCCAAGCTCGTCGTCGCCGCGCTCAACGGCCACACCGTCGGCGGCGGCCTGGAGGTCGCCCTCGCCGCCGACCTGCGCTACGCCCGCGCCGGGTCGGGCAAGATCGGCCTGCCCGAGGTGAAGCTGGGCGTCCTGCCCGGCACGGGCGGCACCCAGCGCCTGATCCGACAGCTCGGCCGGGCGCAGGCCCTCGAGCTCATGGTGAGCGGCGACCTGCTGACCATGGAGGAGGCCTTCGACCTCGGCCTGGTGCAGGAGATGATCGAGTCCGAGCCCGACACCTTCCTCGGGCACGTGCGCGAGCGGGTGGCGCGGTTCGTGCCCCCTCAGGGCGCCAGCCGGGCGGTGGGCCTGATCAAGCGGGCCGTGCAGACCGGCGCCGAGCTCCCCTTCGCCGAGGCCCTGGGCCTCGAGCGCGAGCTGCAGCAGCAGCTGTTCCTGTCCGACGACGCCCGCGAGGGGCTGGCGGCGAACCGCGACAAGCGAGAGCCGAACTTCCGCGGGGCGTAGCCCGGCGCGCTCACAGCACGAACAGGTAGATCACCACCGCCGCCGCGACCAGGCCGACGGTGACGCCGCCGCCGATCAGCAGCAGCGTCGTGTTCGAGCCGCCGCCCTTCGACGAGCTGGCGGCCACCCGGCTGCGGGCCTTCTTGGGCGCCTTCACGTTGGCCGAGTCGGAGTCGACCGTGCCGCCCACGGGCACGCCCGTGGGCGTGAGGCCCGACGCCTTGTAGGCCGGCGGCAGGGTGGTGTTCTGCTCGCTCTCGGGGCCCATGACGTAGCCGGGCGCCAGGGTCCCCTGCGGCGCGTCGTCCGCGCCGGGGCTGGGCGGGGCGCCGAGCGGCACGTTCGCGAAGGCGTCCAGCTCATCGACCGAGTGCTGGACGGGCATGGCCGGGCGCGCCGGCTGGGCGAAGGGGTTGGCGACCGGCCGGTTTGCCTGACCCGGCATGGGGATGTCGAGGAAGGAGCTGGCCGGCGCCCCGCCTCCCATGGGGGCGGCGTCGGCGAAGGGGTTGAGCTCCTCGGCGGAGAGGGCCATGGGGTCCGCCGGCATGCCGGGCATGCGCTGCTGGGGGCGCATGGTGGAGACGTCGTCCTGGTCGTGGCCGCCGAAGCGCGGGGTCGCTGCCGCCAGGCCCGCCGGTCCCCCGTCGAGGAGGGTCGGGACCTGCTCGTTCGCCCCCCCCCGCGGCTGCGCCCGGACGCTGGCGAAGGGGTTCGACAGGTCCGGGAGCGGCCGCCCCGGCTGCTCCATGAGCGTCGGCGCCTCGTCGGGGTCGGGCGGGGCCGCCGGCGTGAAGGCGCCCGTGTGGCCGCGCACCGTCGGCGCGAGGGCCGCCTGCAGCCCCGCCGACGTTCTGCCGCCCGCCCCTCCGGGCTGCGGCGACGGCGGCGGCGCGCCGTTGCCCATGCGCTCGCGGACCAGCGCGATCGCCTGCTCCACGACCGCCTTCTCCACGTAGCCCTTCTTGACCAGCACCACCCCCAGGCGCATGCGGTGTTGGAGCTGCAGCTGCCGACACTCGCGCAGCCGGTCCTGAGTGGTGGCGCCGCGGCTGAGCAGCACCCGGGCCAGCAGGGCGTCCTTCTCGAGGGCGCTCTCCCAGCTCTCTTCGCCCGGGGGGGCGGCCGGCTGCGGCTGGGGCGGGGCGTGCGGCTGCGGTGTGGGCTGGGGCTGGGGCGTGGGCTGCGGCCGGGGCGCCGCCTGCGACGGCTGCGGCTGCGCTCCACCCCGCTGCCTCGCCTCGAGGAACCGTCGCCGCAGCAGCTCGAGGTCGGCCTGGCTGAGGCGACCCTCCTGCGCCAGCAGCTGGCCGAGCCGGGGGGGGCCGGGCGCCTGGATCCGCTGCCAGTAGCGAGCGGCCTCGTCGCGCGACAGGAAGCCGCCCTCCACAGCGAGCTGGGCCAGGAGCCGGTCCCCATCGTCAGGCATTACGGGAGTTTAGAGGGTCCGCCGGGTGGTGTCAAAATGCTGGGGACAGCCCCCGGACGCCATGCCCTTGCCCTCGCCCCTGATCGACCTGGACCCCGCCCTCGACGCGGCGACCCTGCGCGCCCGCCTCACCGTGGCCGAGCAAGCCCGCCTGGAGGGCTTCACCGCCGAGAAGCGGCGGTCGGACTGGCTGCGGGGGCGGGCGGCGGCCAAGGAGGCGGTGCGGGAGGCGCGGGCCCACGCCGGGGGGCCGCGCCCCGACTGGCTGGCCTTCGAGGTCGGGGCCTCCCCCGAGGGCGCCCCCCGGGTGGTCTTCGCCGCCCCGGCGGCGGCGCCCCTGGCGGTGAGCCTCAGCCACGGCCACGGCCGGGCGATCGCGCTGGCGCTCCCGCCGGGGCCCGGCGGCGGGCTGCCCGGCGTCGACCTGGAGCGGATCCGGCCCCGCCGGTTGGGGACCCTCCGCTTCTACCTGCACGAGGACGAGCGCGCGCCCGTCCTCGCCCTGCCTGGGGGCGCGGACCCGCGCCAGGACCCGGAGGGCCCGCCGGGCCCGCGCGACGTGGCGGCCGTGGTGGTGTGGGCTCTGAAGGAGGCGGCCTTCAAGGCGCTCCAGCCCCCCCGCGGCACCGGACTGCTCGACGTGGGGCTGACCCTGGAGGCGCCGTACGACGCCGCGGAGGGGCGGGCGCAGGTGCGCTACCTCGGCAGCGCGCAGGAGCGGGCGGCGCTGCTCGGCGTGAGCGCCGTGTCGGCCGGCTGGCGGCGCGAAGGCGACCTCGTCGTGGCCTGGACGATCGCCCACGACGCGCGCCTGCCGGAGTGAGTCGTGGGCGTGGTCGCGGGGG
>JAWLGW010000508.1:0-5494 GCA_041690735.1 Planctomycetota bacterium | reverse complement strand
CGTCGCGGCGCTGAGCCGCGAGGGCTGGCGAGCGCTGCCGGACGAGGTCGAGGCCACGTTCGAGCAGGCGCGGGCCGCCCTGCGGGCGGCCCTCACGGCGCTCGTCGAGGCGCCCGTCGCTCACGACACCTTGGCGGCGCGGCTGCAGCAGGCGAGCGCCGCCCGGGCCGCCGTCGGCGACCTGGAGCGCGGTCTGCGCCTGCTGTACGGACCGCGCGAGTGGACGCCGGCGCAGCGGGCGCAGGCGCTCGCCCAGGGGCAGCGGCGAGCGCAGGACCAGGCGCTGGAGGTCTACGACGGCTGGCGCGCCCGAGCCGTCGAGCTGCAGGCGTCGGAGCTGGCCTACCGGCAGCAGCTCCAGGCGCTGGGGGACGAACAGGCGTTCTCGACCGAGGAGCTCGAGCAGCGAGCCCGGCTCGAGCGCGAGCACGCGCTGGAGGTCGCCCGGCTGGAGAGCGACCGGCAGCGGCTGCGGGCCCGCCTGCTCGACGTCGTGGGCGCGCCCAGCGTGGCGCGCGCTGCCGACGACGCGCGAGGGCGCCTGGCCACCGGTGAGCTGTGGAGCGCGGTCTTCCCCCGCGGCGTGGCCGCCTGGAACGAGGCTCGCCTCGAGCGCGGCCGGGCGGCGATCGACCGGGGCCTGACTCGGTTCGAACGGCTCGGCCTCACCCTCGAGCGGGACGAGGCCCGGCGGGTGCTGCTGGCCCGGGGGAGCGTGCTCCAGGAGGAGGACGTCCTGGTAGCGATCGGCGGCGAGCAGGTGGCCGGCCTGTGGGACGCGATCGAGCGGCTGGGCGCTGCCGAAGGGGCGTCCCTGCCGATCGTCGTGGAGCGGGACGGGCGACGCCTCGCGCTCAGCCTCTCCCTCCCCGAGTGAGAACAGAGTTCCCGGTCCGCACCGAACCCGAGCCGGGTCGAGACGCCGCCGCCCGCCGTCCGGCGGGTGGCGACGCCGTGTCTCGCCCCAACCCCTGCAGCCCCAGCCGGTTGGCCGTTTGACGCTCCCGTGACCGAGCCCGGCGCAGCGGGTGCAGAGACGCCTCCCCGAACGGAGGTGATCCCCATGCGCGTCCTCGGCTGCGTCCTGCTGTCGCTCGCTCTCCTCACCGGCTGCGGCAATCACGACCGGAGCGCCGCGGGCGCCACCGCGGCGCCCGCGACGTCGGGCACGTCCACCGCGCCGACGGGCACCTCGCCCGCCGCCCCGCCGCCGTCCAGCCCGCCCTCGACCCCGCCGGCGGCGACCACCGGCAGCGGGGGGTCGGGCGGCGCGTTGGGCCGACACACCCGCACCGTGACCACCGCCGCCCAGGGGACGATCCCCTCGGTCACGGTCACCTACTCGCTGTACGTCCCCAGCGGCTACGACCCGGCCACCCCGATCCCGGTGGTGTTCGCGGCCCTCATGGGGCTCACCCCCTGGGAGGCCCTGGCCGAGCAGGAGACGTTCGTCGCCATCGACTTCCGCGACAACGACAACAACGGCAGCTACGACTTCCAGGTCGACGTGCTGCTGCTCGACGCGATCCTGCAGGACGTGCTGGGGGCCTACAACGTCGAGACCAAGCGGCTCTACTACCACGGCTTCTCGGCGGGGGCCCACTGGGGCTACTCGGTGGTGTTCGCCAACGACGGGGTGTTCGCCGGCATGGGCGTCCACGCCGGCTCCATGGGGATCGCCGTGCAGCAAGGGCTGTGGCCCACCGCCGGCGCCTGGAAGATCCCGGTGGCGATCCGCCACGGTGAGCTGGACCAGGTGGTGCCGGTGACCGCGGGGCGCGCCGACCGTGACCGCCTGCGGAGCGGCGGACACCAGGTCAGCTACGCCGAGCTCCCCGGGGTGGGTCACGCGGGCCCCACGCCGACGGACGCCGCCTGGGTGTGGAACGCGCTCAAGGGCTCGCGGGCCCCTTGAGCCAGACCGCGGGCCGTTGAAAAGGGTGCGAGGACCAGGGCCTCCGCAGCCGCGGGGGCTACGTCGCGGCCAGCGAGTTGCGTCGGGTCGAGCATGCGCCTGCTCCTCGCCCTCTGTTGCCTCGCGCTCCTCGCCCCTCGGGTCCACGCCGAGGCCGAGGCGCCGCCCGTCGTCCCCGGGGTCTACCGCTTCACGGCCCAGGCCGGGGACGGGCACCGCCACGCCGGGCTGCTGCGGATCGAACCGCTCGACGCGGAGCGGTTCGCCGTGACGCACACCGTCCGCTGCGGCGGGCGGCGGATCGTCCTCGAAGGCGTCGGCCGCCGTTCGTCCGGGCGCAGGGGCGCCCCGCGGCTGGCGGTGCGCTTCGCCGCCCCTGGCGCGACCGGGCGGCTGGCCGCGCTCGCGGGCGCCGCGCCGGCGGCCGTCTACGGCGCGTACCAGCTCGGCCCGACCCTGCTGCTGGGGGTGGTGCACGACCGCCCCTGCGGCGGGGGCGAGCCGGGCTGGGTCGAGGAGCGGGGACCGGCCGCGCCGGTGAGGCGCCTGGAGGCGGGGGATCCGGCGGCGCGCGCCGAGCCCGCCGCGCCGCGCCCCGCGCCCGCTCGCCTCGCCCGCGCCCCCGAGCCGGTCCACGCGATCGACGCCCCCTTGGGCGCCGCCTCCCTCCCCGACGTCCTGCGCACCGCCGTCGCCGTGGCGCAGCGAGAGCTCGCCGCAGGCGTACGCGAGGAGGGCGCCCGCGACCGGGGCCCGCGCGTCGATCTGTACGCCACCCAGGCAGGCATGGCGCCGGGGCAGGCCTGGTGCGGGTTCTTCCTCGAGTTCTGCTACCGCGAGGCGGCCCGCGCCCACGGGCTGGCCTTCGCCGGGCAGGGGCGGCTGCACTCGACGGGCAAGGCGCGGGCCTTCTTCCTGTACCGGGTCTACACGCAGCGGTGGACCGCCGACCGGGTGGAGGCCTGGGAGGCGGAGCGCGCCGCTCACGGCGGGCTGGCGCGGCGCTTCGTGGCCCTGCGCGGCTCGAGCGGTCGGCGGTACGCCCGCGCCCGCGGGCTCGAGGTCGAGGAGGTCGACGACGTGCACGCCCTCCCGATCGGCCCCGGCGACGCCGTCCTGTGGAGCTGGGGGGAGGGGCGCGGCCACATCGGGATCGTGGAGGCCTACGACGCGGCGCGGGGCGTCCTCACCACGATCGAGGGCAACAGCGCCGACCGCGTCCGCCGCCGCCGCTACGACCTCACCGACCCGGCGCAGCGGGCGCGAATCGACGGGTTCGGCCGCCCGGCTGCAGGCGACTTCAGGGCTCCTGCAGCCCCTCCAGCAGCTCCACGAACGCCTCGGGGGGCCGGAACACCAGCCCCTCCTCCTCGCGCTCGATCGGGAGGGTGACGAACCCCTCGCCGGGGCGATACCAGTAGACCAGCGGGCTGATCGAGCCCGGCCCCTCGCGGTGCATGCCCTGCGCGATCACCGCCAGGGCCTCGACAGCCCGCACCACGCCGAGGTTGGCGATCGGGTAGGTCAGCAGCGCGTGGCGGTGGGGCACCGCCACCAGCGCCCCGTGGGGACCTAGCAGCTCGGGGCGACCGTCGAGGGCCATGGCCTGGGTGCCCACGAAGAAGTCGTCGCCGCCGACGGCCACCACCTCGAGCGCCTCGTCGAGCTGCACCCGCTCGATCTGCCACCCCTCGCCGTAGCGCTGGAGGGTGTTCTCGAGCCCCAGGGCGAAGGCCTCCTCGGGGGAGCAGCCCCAGGTCTCGAGCTGCTCGGGGCGCACCGTCTGGATCGCCTTGGGCAGGTCGAGGACCAGCGCGCTGACCGTCCCCGGCAGCACCTCGCGGGCGACGACGGCGCCGCCGAGGTCGCTGGCGAGCTGGGCGTCGTACAGGCGCACCGCCAGGTAGGCCTGGGCGCCCTCGAGGTCGCGCAGGGCCTCGCCCATGGCCTCGATCTCCTCGCCGGCGGCCTCCAGGGCGTCGAAGTGCTCGCCCACCACGTCGGGCCAGGCGTCCACCGGGACCTGGTTGCAGACCTGCACCAGGTTCCCCAGGCCGAGGGCGGGCTCGCGGGCGTCCGCGAACCGGACCACCCCGTCGTCGATGTCCGCCACCACGCGCCCCTGCGCCTCCCAGTGCTCCCGCACCAGGCGCGTGAACAGGGCGTACTGCCCGCTCGACAGCAGGTCCGCCCACTCGGGCACCCGGGCGGCGCGGCTGGGACGCACCGCCCGCTCCACCGCCCGCAGGGCCTCGCCCACCGCCGGATCCTGCGCCAGGAACGGGGCCGCCCGCTCCCGCAGGCGCGCCAGGGCGCGGCGAGCGAGGTCGGGCGCCTGCGGCCCCTCCACCAGCCCGCGGCGGGCGGCGCTCAGCGCGCGCACCAGCAGCGGCGCGCCCGCCTCACCGGCCGCCTGCAGCCCGTCGATCAGGACCTCCAGCAGCGGCGGCAGCAGGTCGGTGCGCCCCTCCTCGAGGGGACCCTCCAGGGTGGCCACCGCCCGCTCCAGGGCCGCCGCGGCGGCGTCGGCCTCGCCGGACGCGACCAGGACCAGGGCCCGGGCCATGCGCAGCTCCGCCAGGTCGCCCTCGAAGCGGCGCCCCTCCTCGATCCAGCCCGTGAGCTGAGGCTCGACGGCGTCGAGGGCCTCGCGGGCGGCGGCGCCGTCCCCGCCAGCCAGGCGCGCCCGCGCCTGCACCACCCGCGCCCGCGCCAGGTCGGGCGCCACCTGCCCGTTCCCCTCGGCGACGAGCGGCTCGATCAGCGCCACGGCCTGGTCGGCCGCCGCGCAGGCCGCCTCCGCCTCGCCGGCCCGGGCGTGCAGCCGCGACTCGACGGCGGCGACCTCGGCCAGGAAGCCCGCCTGCCCCCAGTCGTAGCGTCCGCGCAGCCCCTCCAGCAGGTCGCGGGCGCGGCGGCAGGCCTCGCGCGCAGGGCCGTCCCGCCCCAGGGCCGCCAGCGCCGCGGCGTGATTGCGCTCGATCAACCCCAGCGCCAGGCGCTCGACCTCACCGCGCGGCTCGCCCAGGACGGCGCCCGCGCGCTGGACGTCCGCCGCGGCCCGCTCGGGGTCGTGCCCGCGCAGGTGCGCGTAGGAGCGGTTGGTGAACAGGCTGACCAGGCGCGAGCGCGCCTCGCCGGGCGGCAGGTCCTCCGCCGCCTCGATCGCCCGCCCGAAGGCCTCCACCGCCGAGGGCGCGTCGCAGCGCAGGTCGCTGTGGACGATCGCCAGTGCCTCCAGGGCGTCGGCCATGCCGGCCAGCGCCTCGTCGTCGTTGCCGTCCAGGAGCGCGCTCCAGGCGCCGACCGCCTCGCGGGCGTCGGTCAGCGCGCCCTGCACCATGCCCCGCGCCGCGCGGTGGGCAGCGCGCGTGGTCAGCAGGTCCGCCCGGGCCGCCGCCAGCTCGTCGTCCTCCTCGGCCGCCTCGGCGATCTGATCGACCAGCTGGTCGCACAGGCCCAGGGCCTCGGCGTGGCGCCCGGCCAGCGCCAGCAGCTCGGCCACGGTCTGTCCCGCGGCCGCCAGCTCCGCCAGCGCCTCCAGGTCGCCGGTCGCCAGCCTCCGGAAGCCGCGCAGGG
>JAWLGW010000507.1:0-5510 GCA_041690735.1 Planctomycetota bacterium | reverse complement strand
GGCGTCGGGCGATCGCCGCCAACGGGGGGCGCGGCGCCCCCTGGAGCGCCGCCCAGCTGGCGGCGCTCCTGCACGAAGACGGCACGGTGGCGGTGGCCTGCGCCGAGGCCTGCGGACGCCTGGGCGACCCTCGGGTGCTGCCGAGCCTGCGCCGGATCGGCCGCACCTCGGCCCACGTGTTGCGGATCCCGGCTCTGGAGGCGCGGGCCCGCCTCGGCGACGAGCAGCTGCTGGCGCTGCTGCCGGCCACCCTCTCCGACGACCACCGCGCGATCCGCCTGGCGCTGGTGCGCGCCCTGGGGCTGCTCGACCACCCCAAGGTGGCGCCCGTGCTGGCTCGCCTGGCCGCGACGCTGAACGGCGACGAGGAGCTGCGGCGCGAGGTCGCCTTCGCGCGCCTGCGGCGGGGGGACGCGGCGGACGTGGAGCTGTTGCGCGCGCGCCTCAGCGGCGGCGACCCCGACGTGTCCCTGGCGCGGCGGGTGCTCGAGCTCGAGGGGCCGCTCGTCGTCCGCCTGGTGGAGGCGATCGCCGCCAACGGGGCGGGACCGCTGGCGGGGCCCCGGCGGCGGGCGGTGGCGCGCCTGGGAGCCGACAGGATCGACAGCCCGGCGATCCGCAAGCTGCTGGGGGAGCTCACCACGGAGGACGCCAAGAAGACGCCCCTGCGCCTGGAGGCGGCGGCCTCGCTGCTGCAGCTGGGGGCGGCGGACGGGGTGAAGCGGGTGCAGGCCGCCCTGGTGGACTTCGACGTGATCCGGCGCAGCGACGTCGCCACGGGCCTCGGCGAGGCCAGGCGCTACGCCGGGAGCTCCCTGTCCGACGTGCTCCAGCGGTGGGCGGCGAGCGGGACCGTGGCCGCGGCGCCGCTGATCGCCGACTGGCTCGACCCCCCGCGCCCCGCGTCGGGCAGCGACGAGGCCGCGTCGTCGGAGCAGGAGCGGCGCGAGGAGGGGACCCGCGTCCGCGGGCGGGACCGGCGAGGCGACCGCGGCGGGCGGCCGCCCCCTCCGCAGCCCGCCTCCTTGTTGAGCCACCAGTTCGCGCGGCGCGACGCGGTCGCTGCCTTGGGTGCCCTGGCAGCGGTCGCCGACGCCCGGGCCCGCGACGCCGCGGCGGCGCCGGAGCAGCGCGCCGCCGCCGAGGCCGCCCGCGAGCGGGCGATCGAGGTCCTGGCCCAGCGCCTGGCCGACCCCCGGGGGGTCGTGCAGCGCGCCGCCGTGCGCGCCCTGGGCCGCCTGGCCGGCGCCGAGCTCGTGGTGGGGGCCAGCCTGGAGGAGGAGGAGACGGTCCGCGCCGAGGTCGAGCGCTGGCTGGCGGCGCGGTAGGGAGAAGGCACTACCGATAGGTCAGCTGGACCAGCTCGCTGGTGTTGAAGTTGAAGTCGCCGATGTAATCGGCGGTGAGGTCGCCGTCCTCGCGCGCGTGGACGCTGCGGCGGCCGGACTTGATCAGCCAGGTGCGGGTCCGGTTCACGCGCACGGTGCCGAGGTCCACCCCGTCGACGTAGATCACCACGTCCTCGGGCCCGTCGTTGGTGACGGACAGGTTCTCGGTGACCGAGGGGTCGTAGCTGAAGGTCAGCAGCGAGGTGGAGAAGTCGTAGTTGCCTTGCCACTCGCGGGTCGTGCTGCCGGCCTCGCGCAGCTCGAGCGTCCGGTAGCCGGCCTTGATCACGAACTGCTTGGTCTCGCCGGCGCCGACGTCCGCGATGCTGCCCCCGTCCACGTACAAGTGAATGTGCTCGACGTGGTGGTTGGTGACCTGGAAGTTGGGGGTGTCGCCGGGCTCGGCCACGCGGCCGCTCCGGCTCTCCGCGCACCCTTGCCCGATCAGACCCAGACCGACCACGAGCAGGGCCGCGAAGGCCCCGCGCACCGCACGCCGCATGGCACGTCCCCCTTCGTCGCGCGCCCTCATGCCGGTGGTGACGGCTCAGGGGGCGCAGGATTCAGGCGCCTTTAGGAGAACCAACCACCGCCGGGGTTTCCTCCGCGAAGCGTGGAATTCGCGCAACTCCTTTGAGAACAACGTGGTGTTCGGCTACGGTAGGGCTGGAGGCGACGGCATGCGTATCCCCTGGCTCCTGTGCACCGCCCTCGCGGCCCTCCTGGCCCTGCCCGCGCCGGCTCACGCCAGCGACGTGCGCGTGACCGCCGAGCGACCCGGAGCAGTGGAGGTCGCCTGGACGGAGGTGTCGGGCGCGACCGGGTACGTGGTGTGGCGCCGGGAGGGGCTGCGAGGCCGCTGGGAGCGCCTGGCCAGCCTGCCGGCGGGCACGGCGAGCTACGCCGACCGCGCCGTCAGCGAGCGGCGCTTCTACACCTATCGCGTCACGCCCGAGGGGGCCGGCGCGCCGCGCGAGGCGGGGCCGGTGGAGGCCCTGGCCCGGTCGTACGTGGAGCTGCGCGAGGCAGTGGACGGCGCGGCGGTGGTGCGGATCCACCAGTGGGACCAGGCGTTCGACGAGTGGCGGCAGAGCGACCCGGTGCGGGTCGCGGTGGGGCGGCCGCTGATGGCGGCCGGCGTGGTCACCAACTTCGCCACAGGGGCCACGCTCCTGGCGGCCGGGCCCGACCCGGCGCAGGTGGGCGTGGGCCGGGCGCTGTATCGCACCCGGCAGGGGGCGGTCGTGGAGGTGACGACGCGCGACCTGCTGCCGCTGGCGCTGCGGGTCAAGAAGAAGGTGACGGACCGGGCGAGCGACCCCAAGCCGGCTCGCGCGAGGACGGGGAGCGACGCGCCGCCGATCCCGGCGCGCGGCGGCCCCGCCCCCGTGAGCCTCGAGTTCCCCGAGCCCCAGCGGATCGGCACGGCGCCGGGCGACCGGGTGGTGTGGGAGATCGAGAACGCCTCCAAGCTGCGCCTCCTGCTCGTGATCACGGGGCGGGCGGGACGCACCTTCACGATCGGCCCCGAGAAGACCTTCGAGGTGAAGCTGCCGGGCGGCGGTGACTACGAGGTCGTGGCGAACGCGCAGGACAACAAGATCATCCCGCTCAAGGGTGAGTTCGGCCTGCAGTCGGGGGTCCGCTACAAGAGCGTGCTCGGGATCCGTCCCGCCGGGAATTGATCGGGCATCTTCGCCCGCGTCTGGGGAGGTTCACGCGCGCGCCGGCCTGCAGGCCAGGCGCCTTGCGGTCTCCGCGGGGTGCTGCCATCGTTGAACAGGGCGCCGTCCGGGCGCGCTCGCGTCGCGGGGGAGACCGTCGACTCGGTCCCGGAGGTTCATAAGGGGGAGAGGGGAAGAAGTACCCCATGGTCCCCCGCGCCGCGGTGGCTGTGGCGATCGCGCTCACAGGCGTGTTCCTGTCTTCGCCTGCCGCCGCCTACGAGGGCGAGGCGGCTGCCGAGGCCTTCGAGGGTGGCGGGCAGGCGAGCGTCGAGGCCTTCGGAGGTCCGCGCGAGCGCGGCCTGTACGGGAGCGCCGCCCATATCGAGCTCGACCTGCACCCCTCGGTGGGGGCGTACGGCAGCTACAGCGAGGCCCGCTCCTTCGGGCGCACCTCGCGCCTCGGCGTGGGGGAGCTGACCGTGGGGGAGGTGCGGCTCGGCGGCGGGGTGGTGGACGAGGACGCCGCCGTGCACCTCGGCTACGCGCCCCGGCTCGACGTGGGCCTCCACGAGCGGGTCCGGCTCAACATCGGGCTCGACCTGTCCCTCGGCGCCAGCTGGCTGGAGGAGGAGCGGGCGCGGTCCGACGACGCCCTGTGGCGGGACCTGACGCCGGCGGAGATCGACCTGTGGGCGCTGGGCATCGGCCTCGACGTCACGCTGTACGCGCGGCCGACGGCCTGGCTGGGGCTCGCGGTCGGCGCCCACGGCGACGTGCTGGCGGCGGCGGCGCCCCCGGGGGAGGCCCCCAAGGGGAGCCTGCTGCGGGAGCACCCCCTCGGCGCGACCACCGAGGTCGGCGTGAGCAGCGCCCTCTCCGACGCCTGGCTGGGCGCGTTCGGCAAGGCGGAGGTGCGCCTCGCCGAGTGGGAGCCCGGCCCCGGCCGCGCAGCCCACCTGACCGCGTCCTACCTCGAGGCCTGGGACTGGATCCACCTCGACCCCACCTACTCCGCCCTGGCGTACGAGGAGAAGCTGGGGGCGCCGCTGCGCTTCGCGCCCGTGCCCTTGCGGACCACCCGCCGGATCGAGGTGGCGTTCCTGCACGGGTGGGGCGACCGCACGGCCGCCGGGCTGGCGGTCGACGGCCAGCACGTGCAGGGCTCGACCACGCTCCTCGGCTTCGCCGACCGCAACGGCTGGTCGATCGGCGCCCGCGGCTGGGTGCAGCGCGGGCCGCTGGTCGCGCAGCTCTCGGGGCGCTACCACTTCCAGGAGGCCGAGTGGGAGGCCTACCTGGGCGAGGCGTCGCCCTGGCAGGTCAAGGGCCGACTGGCCGCGGTCCTGTGGCGGGGCGAGTCGCTGGCGGTGCAGGCGGAGGTGGGCGGGCAGGCCACGATCGCCGACGACCTGGGCGTGCCGCGCGACGGCCAGGCGGCCTTCGTCCGCGTGGCGGTGAGCTTCGGCGGCGCGCCGGCGCGGCGCTATCCGGCGCCTGGCTACCTGGCGCACCCCGTCAGCCGCGCCCGGCCGCCGGTCCGGCGGGCGCCCGCGGAGGAGGCGGACGCCGGCGACGCCGCGACGAGCGGCGACTTCAGCGGCGACTCGGGGAGCGGAGGCGGCTTCGGGGACCTGGCCACCGAGGTGGCGGACGCGTTCGGCGTGGAGGTCGACGATCAGCTGGCGGGGGAGGTCCAGGGCCTGCAGGAGGAGCTGCGCGGGATCGACCTGATCGACGACCCCGAGGACGCCTCGATGCGCCTGGAGGAGGCCTTCCGCCGCCGCCCCACGCTGCGCGAGCGGATCGACAGCAGGTACCCGGGGCTGCTGGAGGGGCTCGTGAACCTCTCGGGGGGCGACATGGGCGGCGCGCCGGCGCTGGCGGTCGGCTACGGCGTCGAGCGGCTGCGCCTGGCCATGATCCCGCGGGCCACGGGGGACGCGTCCCTGGAGCGGGAGGCGGGCGACGCCTCCGAGGCGGCGGTGCTGGATCGGATCGACGAGGTCTCCCCCAACCTGGGGGCGACGGCCCGCTTCCTGAGCGAGCTGCAGGTGGTGGCCCCGGGCGAGCTGCCGCTGTTCCTGCGGGAGAACCGGCTGGAGAGCGTCTCGATCGCCGCCCCCAGCGGCGATCGCTACACCCTGCGGGCGCAGACGCGCACCCGCTGGACGCGCACCCTGCGCCGGTTGCTGTCGGGCCGTCCGC
Source organism: Planctomycetota bacterium (assembly GCA_041690735.1). Lineage (GTDB taxonomy): Bacteria > Planctomycetota > J058 > J058 > J058 > JAWLGW01. The sequence goes on along the minus strand of JAWLGW010000507.1, from coordinate 250 downwards.
TCGGCGCGGCCGCGCGCCGGCTCACGGCGCCCCAATGGACCGGGGCGCTCGATCCCAGGGCCGCGCCGCCCGAGTGAAGGCAGTCGCGGCCCTCGGTAAAGGCGCCGGCAACGATGGCTGGGGCGGCGCGCGCCCGTCGTCGGGCGGGTGTGCAGGGACCTCACGATGATCGACGTCACCGACGTGCCCGGCGCCGTCCCCGGCGACGAGGTCGTCCTCATGGGCCGGCAGGGCGAAGACGAAATTCCCG
>JAWLGW010000506.1:0-5514 GCA_041690735.1 Planctomycetota bacterium | reverse complement strand
GTGACCCTCCCCCCGCCGGCGCGGATCTCCTGGGCCCACGTGGAGACGGTGCTGACGCGCGAGGGGCGGGTCCGTCACCGGGCCCGCTACCGAGTGCGCAACCTGCGGCTGCAGTTCCTGCCCCTGCGCTTCCCTGCCGGCGCCGAGGTGTGGAGCGTGTTCGTGGCCGACCGCCCCAAGCGCCTCCTGCACGACGGCGAGGTGGCCCTGGTCCCGCTGCCCAAGCGGAGCGACGCCGACCTGCCCTTCGTGGTGGAGGTGATCTACGCCACGGCCCCCTCGGGCGCCCTCGGCGCTGGCGCGCTGGCCCTCCAGGCTCCCGAGGTGCGGCTGGCCGCCGACAAGGTCGAGGTCGAGGAGACCTTCTGGACGCTGTACGCCCCCGAGGGCTATCTCTACTCGGGCTTCGCCGGCCCCGGGGTCGAGGCGACCGCCCCCACCGCCGCGCGAGTGGCGGCCCTCGAGGACGCGGTGGCCGAGCTGCGCCGGATCGAGGAGGTGGCCCGCTCGGGGAGCGGCGCCAAGCAGCGGGTGGCGGACGACAACGTCACCCAGCAGCTGACCCTGATCGAGGGCGAGCTGCGGGAGCTGCAGCGGCTGCACCCGCCGCGGGTGAAGCGCGGGCCCCGAGGCGCCTCGAGCGGTCAGCTGTTCGAGGAGGCCCTGGACGCCCTGGGGGGCGTGCTGGGCAAGAGCCGCAGCGACGTGTCGGCCCTGCAGTCGGAGATCGCGCGCCGCCGCCAGCAGCAGCAGGCGCAGGAGGCGGCCCGGCAGGCGCAGCAGGGGCAGTCCTCCTACGACCTCGAGGGGAACACCTTCGAGTCGAGCGGCGGCGGGTGGGCCCAGAACCAGACGTACACCAAGGGCAAGAAGGTCCGCTGGGCGGGTGTGGAGGACGAGGAGGAGCAGGCCCAGCAGGTGTACGTGCCGCAGCAGCAGGCCGCCGGCCAGCAGGCGGTGACTCAGCAGCTCGAGGACTACACCCTCAACGTCCAGGGCGGGCTGTCCCTCGACAACGCCGAGGTGCTCGAGCGCGGGCGGGGTGGAGCGGCGCAGCAGCGCTCGCAGCGGGGGCTGCTGCAGAACCGGCAGGTCCCCGTCCAGCAGGCCGAGGCGCCCAGGCAGTCGGGCCGCCCCGCCGACTGGGACGTCCCGGCGGGCGACGCCGAAGGCAGCGGCAGCTCCGCCGGCCTCCTGTCGATCCGGGTCGCCTTCTCCACCCCCGGGCAGCCGTTCCACTTCCGCACCGAGGTCGCGGACGCCCCGCGCCTCGACCTGCGCAGCGCCCCGGTCGGCACGGCCGACACCGTCCGGCGCGGGGCGCAGGGCCTGGCCCTGCTGCTGCTCCTGGTCGGGGTGGCGCGCCTGGGCCTGCTGGTCCGGCATCCCGGCCGCACCGCGGCGCAGACCCTCCTGCTGCTGGGGGCCTCGCTCCTGGCCCTGGCCGCCCTGGCCGGCGTCGGCGGCGCGGCGATCGCCGGCCTGGCCGGCTTGCTGGCTGCGCGGCGAGGTCCGCTGTGGGTCGCGGGCGGGGACGCCGCGGGAGGTGCCGCGTGAGGCTGCGCCCGCGACGACCCGCACTCGCGCGAGGTGCTCCGATCCGCCGGCGTCTCGCGTGTGGCCTCAGAACTCCTGCCCGTACCGCCTCGTCTTACTCCCCCACCGCGCACCGCTTCCCTCCCCTCTGGAGCGTGTCCATGACCTCGCTGCGACTCCCCTTGCTGCTCCTGGCCTGCCTCGCCGCCGCATCGTCCATGTGGGCGGCGCCCGCGTCGGCGCAGGAGCGCGCCGCGCCCCCGCCCGTGCCCGAGCGGGTGTACGTGCCGATCGAGCGGTTCGACGAGGTGTTCGCCAAGGAGGGGCGCGGGGTGTTCGTCCCCTGGGACGAGCTGCGGGCCCTGGTCGCCCGGGCCCGGGCCGCCACCGAGGGGCGCCCGGCGGCGGAGCCGCCCGCCCCCGCGCCGCCGGCCGACGCCCTGCTGGTGAGCGCCGCCTTCGCGGGCCGCGCGGCCGACGGCGTGGCGCACTTCACCGCCACCTTCGCGGTGGAGGTCCTCGAGCCGCGCGAGTGGGTGGTGGTGCCGATCGGCCTGGGCGAGGCCTCGCTGGAGGACGTGCGCACGGGGGACGGCAGCGGGGCGGTGGTGGCGCCGCTGGCGGACCTGGCCGCCCGCCTGGGCGAGCGGGGGAAGGACCTGCCGCGCCGCGGCTACGGGATCCTGCTGCGGGGGGCGGGCCGGGTGGAGACCACCGCTCGGTTCGCGGTGCCCGTGGCGGCCAAGCCCGGGGAGTCGAGCTTCGCCCTCAGCCTGCCGGGCGCCCCCCTGACCCAGTTCGAGGTGACCCTCCCCGAGACCGGCTTCTCGGTCGACGTGGCCGGCGCGCTGGCCACCGAGGAGGCGCCCGACGCCGACGCGGGCGAGACGCGGGTGCGGGCCTACTTCGGCGGCGCCGGCGAGGCCCGCGTCACCTGGAACCCCAAGCCCAAGGAGGTGGAGGGCGCGGCCCGCGACCCGCTCCTGTTCGCCAGCACCACCACCGGGCTGCGGATCGACGAGGGGCTGCTGCAGGTGGGCGTGCAGGTGAGCTACCAGATCCTGCAGGCCCCCTGCGGCGAGTTCCGCCTCCGGATCCCCGCCGGCTACACCTTGCTGGGCGTGGAGGGCGAGCACATCGCCGACGTCCCTCCGCCCGTCCCCCACGAGGGCGGCCAGCTGGTGGTGGTCCGCCTGCACGAGCGCGCCGCCGGGCGCTACGCCCTCACCCTGCGCCTGGAGCGCAACCTGGCCGAGGGCGAGCAGGCGTTCGCCTTCCCGCAGGTCCTCACCCTCGGCACCGAGCGCGAGAGCGGCCTGCTGGCCGCCCGGGCCTCGGAGTTCATCAGCCTCGAGCCCGCCGGGCTGCGCGGCCTGTCGCAGGTCGACGTGGGCAGCCTGACGCCGGCCCTGGCCAAGGAGCTGGGCTGGTCGGCCCAGGCCGGCGGGGACCGGCCGCCGCTGGTGTTCCGCTACCTGCGCCAGCCCTACGCCCTGCGGGTCGAGACGGCGCCGGTGCTGCCCGAGGTGGACGGCGTGGTGTCGACCTTGGCCGCGATCCATGACGACAAGGTCGACCTCAGCACCACGGTCACCTACGAGGTGCGCAAGCGGGGGATCTTCGACGTGCGCCTGCGCCTGCCCCAGGGCTTCGTGCTCGACGGCCCGATCACCCCGCAGGTCAAGCAGCACCGGGTCGAGCCGGCCACGGCCGAGGAGCGCCAGCGAGGCCTGGGCGACGTGCTGGCGATCGACTTCCTCCGGCAGGTGCAGCCCGGCGCCTCCTGCGCGGTGAGCTTCCGGGGCTACGTCCTGCGCACGCCGGCCCAGCCCGACGAGGGGGAGGCGACCGTGGCCCTGCCGCGGGTGGGGCTGATCGACGTCGAGGAGGAGACCGGCCTGATCGGCGTCGCCGCGCAGGGCCACCTCGAGCTCAGCCTGCCGCGCGCCGAGCTGCGGGGGCTGTTCGAGGAGCCGCCGGTCCGGCTGCGCGCCCTCGGCTTCCGGCACCGGCCGGCGACGCGCGAGGTGCTCACCCACGGCCTGCGCTACAGCGCCCCCGAGGGCGTGGCGGCGACCTTCACGGTCAAGAAGCGCAAGCCCAAGGTGAGCGCGCGGGTCGACAGCCTGGTCGACGCCCAGGAGGACAAGGTCCGCGTCGAGGCGACCGTGCGCTACACGGTTGAGCACGCCGGGATCGACCGGCTGCGCCTGCGGGTCCCCGCCGCCCTCGCCAGCGAGGAGGCGCTGCGGATCACGGGCGACGGGATGAAGGACAAGCAGGTGGCGGTCGAGGGCGAGCACGCCACCTGGACCGTGTCCCTCCAGGACAAGCGCCTGGGCGAGTACGAGCTCCACCTGCAGTACGACGTCAAGCTGGAGGACTTCCAGGCGGGGCAGCAGCGGGCCGTCACCCTGCACGAGGTCGAGGTCGTCGACGCCTTCACCGAGACCGGCGACTACGCGCTCAAGAAGCACGAGAACCTGGTGATCGGCGAGCTGGAGATGGTCGCGGTCGAGAAGCGCGACAAGCGCGAGCTGTCGGAGGCGCTCAAGCGACAGGGGCCGCTGCAGGCCTACCACTACGCGTCGCACCCCCACAAGCTGACGCTGCAGCTCACCAAGTACGACTTCCAGGCGCCGCTGGGGATCGTGGTCAGGCACCTGCACCAGGACGAGGTGCTGACGGGCGACGGCGCGCTCAAGGCCGAGGCCTTCCTGTCCCTGCAGAACAACGCCGAGCAGTTCCTCACGGTGCTGCTGCCGAAGGGCGCCGTCATGCGCGGGCTCAAGGTGGACGGCAAGAACGAGGAGTGGTCGGAGGGGCAGCCCGACGCCGAGGGGCGGCCGTCGGTGCAGGTGCACCTGGGCGAGGTGACCAAGGTCCGCAAGGAGGAGCCCTTCCTGCTCCGGATCCGCTACGACCTGCCGGGCGAGCCGCTGGGCAGCAAGGCCTCGCTGCCCCTGTACACCCTGCGGTTCCCCCTGGCGGGCGACAAGGAGGTGCCGGTGGCGCGCCTCACCCGCACCCTGCACCTGCCCGACGAGCTCAACCCCCTCGAGCTCGACACCGACGCCACCAAGCACTTCGACGAGACCAGCCTGTGGGAGGGGCTCAAGCGGGCCCTGGGCGTGCGCACCGGCCGCGAGCGCCTGCGCCCCGAGCAGGCGCGGGCCGCGGCGGCCGCCGCGATCACCGCCCTCAAGCAGACGCCGGTGAGCGCCAGCGAGGGCGGGATCTACCCTGACCTCGAGGTGCCGGCGGGGCGCCAGGCGTTCACCTTCGAGAAGCTGGAGAACCCCTCCCGCCTCACCGTCACCGCCATGCGCTGGTCGCTGTTCTACCTGCTCGACCTGCTGGTCTTCCTGGCGGTGGTCGGCGCGGGCGTCGGGTTGGAGCGGGCGCGGGTCGCTGGCCCCGCCGCCTACGTGAGCGTGGCCGCGGGGCTGGCGGTCCTGGGCGGCGCCTTCCTGGGCCGCAGCCTGGAGCCGTTCTGCGCCAGCGCCCTGGCGGGCTCGGTCGGGCTGGGCGTGTTCTTCTTCGGTCGCGGGGTGTGGCGGGAGCTGACCACGCTCCGCCACGAGCGGCGCCTGGCGGCGCTGGCCGAGGAGGCGGAGGTCGCCCGCGAGCGGGCGCGCGCCGCCGAGCAGGCCGCCCGCGCCCGCGGGGCCGCTGCGCCGGCGCCCGCCCCGGCGGACCCCAAGGCCGCCGGGAAGGACGGCGAAGGCGCCGACGCGGCGGAGGCCGAGCGGATCCAGTTCGACGAGGGCCCGAGCGGCTCCACCCCTCCGGGCGACGCGTAAGGGAGCGGGCGCGCCGTGCACGTCCCCCTCGCTCGCTCGCCCCGGCCGCTCCTGGGCGCCCTGCTCCTGGGCGCCCTGCCGCTGGCCGACTGCGCCCGCCCGGCGCGGGCCCAGGAGGAGGCCGCGCCGCCGGAGGCCCCGGTCGGCTCGCCGGCGCGCCTGTACGTCCCCGAGG
>JAWLGW010000505.1:0-5517 GCA_041690735.1 Planctomycetota bacterium | reverse complement strand
CTGACTGACGAGGAGCACGCGGGCTGGGCCGTGGTCGTGCTGCTCGTGACCACGCTCATGTTCCCGATCGCCAACGGCTATGCGGTGTTCGGCCTGTTCAACCACTTCTGGCGCCGGCGCCAGGCCCGGGCGGCCGAGGATCGCTGACGGTCCGCTGGCCGGCTCCCAGCGAGCAGCTCGCCCTCCCTCGCGGGCCAGCGAAGAGCCGTGCTCCAGTTGCTCGCGCCGACTGCGAGGGGGACATCGTGGCGTCTCGGGCGCGTTAGGTCCGGCGCGGCGCGGCCACGACCAGGCGGCTGGTGCGCGCCCGGCTCCGCTCGAGGACCTCCATGTCGATCACCTCGACCTCCGCCTCGGCGAGGGTGCGCCGGAAGTCGTCCTCGTAGGTGACTCGGCCGAAGTCGATCGTGGTCAGCTTGCGCAGCAGGGGCTTGGTCCGCTCCAGCACCGCCGAGCGGCGCTCCTGGAAGGTCTGGGTGAAATACACCCGCCCTCCCTCGCGCAGGAGCGACGCGACGTGGCGGAGCACCGCCGCCGGCTCCGGCATGAGCATGAAGCTCCCGCTGAAGTAGGCCGCGTCGTAGCCCGCGCCGGCGTGGTCGTAGATCGACTCGAGCAGCACCTCGACCCGATCGGCCAGTCCGCTGCGCGACACCTGCTCGCGGCAGCGGCGCACGTAGTCCGGGTCTATGTCCACCCCCACGACCCGCAGGTCGCGCTCGCCCACCAGGGCGGCGTTCGCGACCAGCGCGCCGCCGGTCCCGATCCCGATATCGACCAGCCGCGTCCCCGGCGGCAGCTGCTCGAGCACGCGCCGGTACCAGGACGCGGTCAAGGGCCGAATGGTGCGGTCGTAGATCCAGGCTCGAAGCTGCACGGCGGCCGCCTCCTCGAACCTCAGGTTTACCTGGGCGCGCGGTCGGGCACCTCCCCCGGCGAGGAAGCGGTCCGGGCGCGCCGCGCCGACGCCCAGCCGCCGCCCCGTCTACCGACAACCGCACTCCGCCCAGCGGGCGATCTGCCGCAGGCTGCGCCGCTACGAGCGGGTGGGTTGAGGGAACGCCTGGGCCGCCGCCCGGCGCAGGAGGTCGCGCTCGGACCGCTCCGCGGGCTCAGGCCCGCCCGAGCACACTCCGCAGCACCTCGCCCAGCCGAGCCCGGTCGATCGGCTTCGGCAGGTAGGCGTCCATGCCCGCCGCCTGGCAGGCGTCGCGCGTCTCCTCCCGCAGGCTGGCTGTCACGGCGACGATCGGGACCCGGTGCGCGCCGTCCTCGCGGCTCAGCTCGTCGCTGCGAATCCGAGCGGCCGCCCCGAAGCCGTCGAGGCCGGGCATCAAGCAGTCCATGAACACCGCGTCGTACTGCACCCTCTGCGCGGCGCGCACCGCGGCTTCGCCGCCGTCCACCGCGTGGACCACGTGCCCGAGCCGCTCGAGGAGCGCGGTCAGCAGGCGACGATTCACGGCGTCGTCATCCACCACCAGGAGGCGACGGCTGCCGGGCCCGTGCGCGGGCGGCGGGTCAGCGGCGGCGCCGTCCGGCCCCTGCGCGGGCGGCGTCGACGGGGCGCGGCGGGCGCGGAGCGTGAGGCGATAGCTGGTGCCCTCGCCGGGCCCGCGCTCGGCGGCGAGCGCGATCCCCATGAGCTCGCACAGGCGCCGGCAAACCGAGAAGCCGAGGTCGCCCCGTCCCGCCCCGGCGCTGGCCCGGCTCCCGGCGCCGCGCACGGCCAGCGCGACGGTCACCTCCTCGGGTCCCGCGGCCGCCCCCGGCTCCTCATTCGCCAGCCCGACCTCCACCACCACGGGGCCTGCCTCGGACGAGCGGACCACGTGGCCGACGAGGTTCAGGAGCACCTGCCGCAGCCGGCCGGCGTCTCCCTCCAGGCGCCCCGGCACGGCGGGTCGCCGCACGCAGCGGAGCTCGACTTGCCGCTCCTTCGCCGCCTGCGCGAGCGCCTCCTGCACCGACTCCACCAGCTCGCAGGGGTCGAAGGAGCCGCGCTCGAGCTCCGCGCGGCCGGCCTCCAGCTTCGCCAGGTCGAGGACGCCGTTCAGCGTCTCCATGACCGCCCCCGCGGCGTCTCGCATGGTCCGGGCGTGCGCCCGCTGCTCGGCGTCGAGCTCCCCGTCGAGCAGGAGCTCCGCCATGCCGATCACCCCGTTCATGGGCGTCCGCACCTCATGGCTCAGGGTCGACAGGAAGCTCGCCTCGAGCGTCGCGGCCTCCTCGGCCGCGGCGCGCGCCGCCTCGACCTCCCGCAGGCGGTCCCTGAGCTCCTGTTGGTCGCGCACCAGCTGCTCGAAGCTGGCCGCGTAGCCCTCCTCGAGCTCGCGCTCGGGCGAGCGCAGCGCCGCCCAGGCTCGCCGCACACGAGAGCGGAGCGCCGCCGTCGGCGGAGGGAGGACGACGAAGGTGATCCGCCGGCCGGTGATCCGTAGCTCGACGTAGGCGTCGGCCAGACCGAGCAGGCGCGGCAGCGCCCGCAGCCCGCCCGCCAGCAGCCACCACAGGGCCGGCGGGCTCGGGCGGCCGGGCTGCACCGTGAGCCCGAGCTCGAGCCGGCCCCCCTCCAGCTCGCGGATCCGCTCGCACTGCACGGGGAGCAGGGTCGGCGTCAGCCACTCCTGGACCATCCGGTACAGGCTGTCGGGGGCGAGGACGAGCCGCAGCACCCCGGCATGAGCGGCGAAGGCGGTCGTATGGGGGATCCCCTCCCCCAGCCGCTCCAGCGCCGCGGGCCCGCCCGCGACCCGCTCCACCTCCTCCAGGAGCGCGCACAGGTCCTCCCACGGCAGCCGCGCCGGCGGGGCGGCCGGCGAGAACGGCGCCCGGCGAAACGCCGCCGCCACGTCCAGGTCCGCCTGCACCAGCAGGTCGCGCAGCGCCGCGACCGTTCTCCCGGAGACGTCCGTCATGCGGGCGGCGAGGGTAGCAGAGCGGTCAGCAGGCTTCGACCGGCACCACGAACGCGAAGCTGCTCCCGCCGTGGGGCGCGGGGCTGGTGTGGATCGTGCCCCCCATCTCCTCGACCAGGGCCTTGGCGATCGACAGCCCGAGCCCGGTCCCGCCGAAGCGACGGGCGGTCGAGGCGTCGGCCTGCTCGAAGGGGCGAAACAGACGGGCGCGGGCCTCCTCCGACAGGCCGATCCCCGAGTCGATCACCTCGAACACCAGCGCGCTCGGACCGGTCGGGCGCTGGCCGTCGGGACGAGGCGCCACCTCCACCCGCACCTCCACCCGCCCCGAGCTCGTGAACCGCACCGCGTTGTCGACGAGGTTGAGCAGGACCTGCCGGACCTTGCCGCCGTCGCCGCGCACCCGCTCCGGCACCCCCTCGTGGACGACCAGCGCCAGCGCGTTGCCCCGACTCCGCGCCGCGTGCTCCACCAGCCGCAGCACCCGCTCCGCGAGCCGGCGCGGCTCGAAGGTCCCGGGGGCGGGGGGAGGGCTCGAGGGCGGCGGGCGCCTCGGCTCGGACGCGCTGCGCACCGCCTCCAGGAGGTCCCGCGCGCAGTCCCGAGCGATCGTCGCCTGCTCCCGCTGCTCGGGGTCGAGGTCGGTGTGGAGCAGGCGCTGCGCGGCGTCGATCACCTGCGCCATGGGTTCCCGCACCTCGCGCCCCAGCTCCCGAAGCAGCGCCCGGCGGCGCTGGAGGCCCTCCTCCGCGTCGCGGCGGAGCGCGTCCGCTTCACGGTACCGCCGGGCCAGCTCCGCCCGGAGCGTGATCAGGTGCTCGATCCCGGCCACGAAGCTGTCGGTCGAGTCGCGGGTCGAGCGCCGCAGCACGTCCAGGCTGCGTCGCAGCCGTCGCCCGAGCCCTGGCTGCTGCGGCACCACCACCTGGTAGGTCGCCTCCCGAGGCGCGACCTCGACCTGCACGTAGGCCGCGGGCAGCCCGATCAGCCGCGGACCCGAGCGCATGGTCCCCACGGCGTGGTGGAAGAAGGCGGGCGAGTCGCGCAGCTGGGGGGGGATGCGCAGCCGCAGGAGCAGCCGCCCCGGGCCCAGCTCGCGGTGCTCGTTGAGGAGCGGCGGCACGAGCATGGGTCCGATCCACAGGTTGATGAACCGGTACAGGCGCTCGGGGGTCAGCACCAGCCGGAGCATGCGAGCGAAGGGAGCCAGCGCATCGGCGAACACCAGGCGCTCGCTGATGCGGGCCAGCGCGTCGGGGCCGCCGGCGGCCTCCTGCAGGCGGTCGAGCGCTTCGCAGTACACGTCCCAGTCGACCCACTTCGGCGGAGCCTGAGGATCGACCGGCAGCCCCGCGAACAACCGCCCCGCGTCGATCCCCTCCCCCGCCGCCAGCTCGGCCAGGAGCTGGACGACGCGTCCCGAGACCTCGCGCAGGCGACCGTCCACTCCGCCTTCCCCCTCCGCCGGCCAAGGACGGTCGCCCGGCCTCCCGGCCGCAGGAGCGCCTCGTCGCCAGTGTCCCGGGAAGAGTGGCCGTACACGTCCCGGCTCGGCGTGGAGGCGACCTGACTGGAGTAGCTGCCCCGGGCGCTCATGGTAGCGGCGCGCAGGGCGGGCTGGAACAGCCCAGCAGGCGCGGCCGCTGGCAAGTTGCGCTTCCCAGTAGCCCCAGCCACAGTGGCCCCCATGGCCGACCTCGACCGCCGAGAGCTGGAGCGCCGCTGCTCGGAGCGCCTCGACGCGCGCCTGCTGGAGCGCCCGCATGAGCGATGAGCGACCGGACGGCATCCCGACGGCTCCCGATGAGCAAGTCGAGATGCGGGTCTCCTACAAGGTGGATAAGGAGCATCGGCTCGAGCTCGTGTTGACGGACCAGGCGATCTATTGGCGCGGCAAGAAGGCCTTCGCCCTGCTGGACGACGCCCTGGTAGTGAGGGCACCGTACGACGGCCTGCGTTTGGTCGTGGCCAGCCGGCGCCCGTGGATCGGATTCGCCCTTGGCCTGTCATGCCTCGCGTTCGGCGCCTTCTGGGCCTACGCCGAGAGCTGGCAGCACGCGGCTGCGCCCCTCGCGGTGGGTCTGGCCTTGGCGCTGTTCGGGGGCAGTCGGCGGGTCTTCACGATCGAAGGCCCCTCGGCGCGGCTCCGCTGGAAGGGACCGGTGATCTTCGACCGCGGCTCGCGGCGCGCTCTGTCTGGACAAGGCCCTCGCGCAAATCGCCCAAGGGGCGGCTTCCGATGGGGTATCCGTCGAGTGGAGCGGGTGGTCGCCGCCAAGAGCAAGCGCTGGCCCGGACTCCGCCGCTTGAGGTCCCCGTGGGCCAGCCCGGCGCGCGGCGTCGACCTCAGCGGCGCGACCGAGTCGCCGACCTGGCGGCTCGCGCCGCCGCCGGCCTCGGGCTGTTCGCGGACCGGGCCTCGCGGGGGGGAGGTCGGCGCGCTGCGCGTTCGCTGCGGCGCTCGGCCTCCTTGGGGCGCCGCCCCTCCCCGTCCGCCGCCAGGCGTGAGTGGCCGCCCCACGATCCGCTGCGTGAGCTGCGGGGCGCCGGTCCCGGCGCGCCGGCCCTGGTGCGTTCCCTGCGCAGAGGCGGGCTGCGC
>JAWLGW010000504.1:0-5523 GCA_041690735.1 Planctomycetota bacterium | reverse complement strand
GTGGCCGCGATCGAGCAGTTCGTGCAGGAGGTCAAGAGCGGCGCCTTCCCCGCAGAGGAGCACACCTTCAGCATGAGCAGCGGCGAGCCCGAGAAGCTGCGGCCCGCCCTGTCGCAGCCGCTGCGCGGCGCGGTGGCCGACGGGCTCGTCCCGCCCACGCCCGACGAGTGAGCCCGTGACCGCCGTCGTCGTGGGGCCAGGCGCCCTCGGCAGCCTCCTGGCGGCGCTCCTGACCGACGGCGGGGTGCCCACCACCCTGCTCGACCACGACCGCCAGCGGGCGGCGCGCCTGGCCCAGCGCGGGCTCACCGTCAGCGGCCCCGGGCGGGCGACCACCCACCGGGTCGAGGTGCCGATGGCCGCCGACCCCTCCGCGCTGCGGGCCGACCTGGTGCTGGTGTGCGTGAAGGCCCGGGACACGGCGGCGGCGGCGGCCGCCGCCGCCCGGGTGCGGGGGACCCCCACGGTCCTGGTGCTGCAGAACGGCCTGGGGCGGGCCGAGGCGGTGGCCGAGACTCTGGGCGACCCGCGGCGGGTGGTGGGCGCCGTCACGGCGGAGGGCGCCACCCGGATCGGCGAGGGGCAGGTGCACCACGCCGGGCGCGGCCCCACGATCCTCGCCCCCCTGGATCTGCAGGGGGCGGAGCGGGCCGCGGGCGCGGCTCGCCTCCTGCGGCAGGCCGGCCTGGAGGTGCGGGTGGAGGCGGACCTCGCGGCGGTGGTGTGGGCCAAGCTGCAGGTCAACGCCGCGATCAACGCCCTGACGGGCCTGCTGGGGTGCCGAAACGGGGCGCTGCTCACCTCGCCGGCGGCCGCCGCCCTGGCCGACGAGGCGGCGGAGGAGGTTGCTCAAGTCGCTGTGGCCACTGGGGTTGCGGGGAACTGGCGCCCCGAGGTGGCCCGGGCCCGCTGGCGGGAGGTCGCCGAACGCACCGGGGACAACCTGTCGTCGACCCTGCAGGACCTCCAGGCCGGCCGAAAGACGGAGGTCTTTGCTATAAATGGGGCTATCGCGCGGGCAGCCGCCACGTCTGGTTGCGCCGCGCCGGTCAACGCGCTCCTCGCCCGGCTGGTGGCAGCCCGCGAGGAGTTGCTGGAGGCGGCCCCCCCGAGCGCTTCGTCTTCTTAACTGCCTACAGAGCCTGAGCTTCGCACGGGCGCCGGGGCAGTCGGAGTCGGGCGGGTCAGGGCGGGGCCACAGACTCAGGGGGCGGGACATGGCGGACGTCGAGACCACGAACGGCGACCACGACCGGCTCGAGGAGCGCGACATCTCCGAGGAGATGCGCTCCAGCTACATGCAGTACGCGATGAGCGTGATCAAGTCGCGCGCGCTGCCGGACATCCGCGACGGGCTCAAGCCGAGCCAGCGGCGGGTGATCTACGCCATGCACCAGCTGAACCTCGGGCCGCGCAGCAAGCGGGTCAAGTCGGCCAAGGTGATCGGCGACACCATGGGCAACTACCACCCCCACGGCGACAGCGCGATCTACATGACGCTGGTCCGCATGGCCCAGCCGTTCGCCTCCCGGTACACCTTCGTCGACCCCAAGGGGAACTTCGGCTCCATCGCCGACCCCAGCCCGGCGGCCTACCGCTACACGGAGTGCCGCATGGCCGCGGCGGCGGCCGACATGGTGGCGGACATCGACCACGAGACGGTCGAGATGGTCCCCAACTACGACAACACCAAGACCGAGCCCACGGTCCTGCCCAGCAAGTTCCCCAACCTCTTGTGCAACGGCGCCCAGGGGATCGCGGTCGGCATGGCGACCAGCATCCCGCCCCACAACCTGGGCGAGGTCTGCGACGCCCTGATCGCGCTGGTGCAGGACCCGGAGATCTCCGACCGCGAGCTGCTTCGCCACGTGCCCGGGCCCGACTTCCCCACCGGCGGGATCATCTGCGGGCGCAGCGGCATCCGGAAGGCGTACACCACCGGCCGCGGCGCGGTGACCGTGCGCGGCAAGGTCGACATCTCGGTCGGCAAGTCGGACAAGGCGGTGATCACGATCACCGAGCTCCCCTACCAGGTCACCACCGAGACCCTCAAGGAGAAGATCCAGGAGTCGTTCAAGGCGGGCCGCATCCAGGGGATCACCGCCCTCAAGGACCGCTCGGGCGCGGCCAAGGAGGTCAACCTCGTCATCGAGTGCAAGCGGGGCGAGGACCCCAACGTGGTCCTCAACCAGCTCTATAAGCACACCCCGCTGCAGAGCACCTTCTCGATCATCATGATCGCGCTGGAGCAGCACCGGGAGAGCGTGCGCCCGCGCACCTTCTCCCTGCGCGAGCTGCTGCAGGCCTTCGTCGACCACCGGTTCGAGGTGGTCCGCAAGCGGACCGAGTTCCTGCTGCGGCGCACCCGGGCGCGCATCGAGATCCTGGAGGGCCTCGAGAAGGCCCTCGACGCCATCGACGAGGTGATCGCGATCATCCGCGGCTCGGCCGACGCCGACGAGGCCCGCGGCCTGCTCATGGACAGGATCGACGTCAACCGCCGCCAGGCGGACGCGATCCTCGACATGCGCCTGCAGCGCCTGACCGGCCTGGAGCGCACCAAGCTGGTCGACGAGCTGCGCGAGAAGCGGGCCCAGGCCGAGGACTACGTGGACATCCTGGCCCGCCGCGAGCGGGTGGTCGGGATCTTCGTGGACGAGATGAACGAGCTGCGGGCCCGCTACGGCGACGCCCGCCGGACCGTCCTCGAGGACGCCGAGCTGGGCGAGCTCGACGACGAGGACTTGATCGCGGTCGAGGACTGCGTGGTCACCGTCACCCACCAGGGCTACATGAAGCGCACCTCCCTCGACTCGTACCGGGTGCAGAAGCGGGCGGGTAAGGGGCTGTACGGAGCCGCCAAGAGCGAGGAGGACTTCGTGGAGCGCCTGTTCCAGGCCTCTACCAAGGACTACGTGCTGTGCTTCACCTCCGAGGGGCGCGTGCACTGGCTCAAGGTGCACCAGATCCCCGAGGGCTCGCGCACCGCGCGGGGCCGGGGGATCCGCAACCTGATCGCGCTCCTCCCCAAGGAGACGGTGACCAGCTTCATCCGCGTGCGGGGCGAGTTCAGCGACGACCGGTTCCTGGTCATGGCGACCGCCCAGGGCGTGATCAAGAAGACCCAGCTGTCGGCCTTCGCCCGCCCCCGCAAGGCGGGCGTGGTGGCGGTCAAGCTGGACGAGGGCGACAGCCTGGTGGGCGTGCGGATCACCAGCGGTGACAACCAGCTGGTGCTCGCCACCCGCTGCGGCAAGGCGATCCGGTTCCCCGAGGACACCGTGCGCGCCATGGGGCGCTCGACCCGCGGCGTGAAGGGGATCGCCCTCGAGGAGGGGGACGAGGTGGTGTCGCTGGTGGTGGTCGGCGAGCAGGGCCCCTATCTGCTCACCGCCTGCGAGCAGGGCTACGGCAAGCGGACGCAGGTCGAGGACTACCGCGAGACCAACCGCGGCGGCAAGGGGATCATCAACATCAAGATCACCGCCAAGAACGGCTACGTGGCCGGCGTCCGCGCCGTCCGCCCCGGCGACCAGGTGATGCTGATCACCTCCTCGGGCAAGCTGATCCGGCTCGCCGCCGACGACGTGTCCGCCATCGGCCGCAACACCCAGGGCGTGCGGATCATTCGCGTCGACGAGGGCGAGAAGGTGGTCGCCGTGGCCCGCGTGGTGGTCGACAGCCCCGAGGGCGAGGAAGAGGTCGACAGCGGAGATTAGCGGTCAGCGGTTAGAGGGTCGTCGCGCGGCGCGAGCGCCAGCCTCTTCCCGCAGCTAACGGCTAACAGCCAATTGCTAACTGCTCCTCTTGGCGAGGCGGTCTCCTCCCCGGAGCCCAACCAAATGACAGAGCCGCCCCCTTTTTCCGGGGCGGCTCTTGAACCGTCGCAGGTCCATACCAGCTACCGAGCGTCCCCGGCGCTGGACCCGTGCTGGAGGGGGTCTCCCTCGTGCACATAGCCACCATGGCCGGGCCCGCGGGCGGCTTCAAGGGTACGCGACTTCCATGCCGCGTCGATTGGCGCTAACCCGCCTGGCGAGCGGCCTGGGCGTTGATGCCCGTCACTTGGGGGCGGCCAGGGCGTAGCCCGTGAGGCCCTCCCGCCTTACGGCGCCGGTCAGCTCCAGGCGGGCCAGGGCCGTCTGCACCCGCACCAGCGGGAGCCCGCTCGTCACCGCCAGCGACTCGGCGTCGGCCGCGCCCGCCCCCAGCGCTTGGCGCACCGCCGCCGCGGCGGGGTCGCTGTCGGGGGCCCCGTCGGGGGGGGTGGGGCGCGGCGCCGCGCCGCCCCGCGCCTCCAGCACGTCCTCGGGGCAGGTGACCAGGGTCGCGCCCTCCTGCAGCAGGCGGTTCGTTCCCTGGGCCAGGGGCTCGCGCACGCTCCCCGGCACCGCGAACAGCTCGCGCCCCTCCTGCAGGGCGAGCTCGGCGGTGATCAGCGCCCCGCTGCGGGGCCCCGCCTCGACCACCACCACCCCGAGCGACAGGCCCGCCACGATCCGGTTGCGCTGGGGAAAGCTGTACCGCACCGGCTCGGCGTCGGGCGAGGCTTCGCTGACGACCGCGCCGGTACGAGCGATCTGGCGGGCCAGGTCGCGGTGGTTGGGCGGGTACACCCGGGCCAAGCCGCCCGCCAGCACCGCGATCGTGCGCCCGCCCGCCTCCAGCGCGCCGCGGTGGGCGGCGGCGTCGATCCCGCGGGCCAGCCCGCTCACCACGGTGTAGCCCGCGGCCGCCAGCCCGGCGCCGAGCTCGAAGGCCACCTCGCGGCCGACCGGCGTCGCCCGTCGCGCCCCCACCACCGCCACCGCCCGCTCGTCGCCGAGGCTCAGCGCGCCCAGCACGCTCAAGGTCTGGGGCGGGTCGTGGATCTGCGCCAGCCGCGGCGGATAGTCTTCCTCGCCCAGCGCGATCAGGGTCGCGCCCAGCTCCCGCAGCCGCCGCTGCTCGCGCTCCGCCTCCAGCAGCGGCGCGCGATCGGCCACCGCCTCGGCCAGACGCCGCGGCACACCACCATCGATCAGCGCCTCGCGGTCCAGCGCGAACAGCGCCTCGAGCGAGCCCACCTGCTCTTCGAGCAGACGGGCGGTGCGCGGCCCGATCCGTGGAGTGCGAGCCAGGCGGAGGCGGAGCAGGGCGAGGTCGGCGGGTGCGGTCATGCCGCGGCGCAAGGCAAGCCGCGGGCCGCGCCACAACCGACCTGGATTCGGCCCGCGGTCGCGCTGCGGCCTCTTGCCGCCGGGAAATGCGAGGGCGCTCGGCGCGCGCGCGAGCTCGTCGCCGCAGCTCCTGCTCACCCCGGAGGTTGCGCCGCGGCCTCCCTGTGCTCGGCGCCTGGCTGTTGCTAGCGGTCGCTCGGGAATGCACTAGGATGACGGCATGACGATTCGCCGACCGACGCTGGTGAGCGAAGAGGAGTTCCTCAGCCTGCCGACGTCCATGGACCGGGTCGAGCTCATCGACGGGGAGGTGATCGTGGCGCCCTCGCCGAGCACCTGGCACCAGGAGCTGCTGGCGCGGATC
>JAWLGW010000503.1:0-5525 GCA_041690735.1 Planctomycetota bacterium | reverse complement strand
GTGCTCGGCGCAGCAAGCTGCGCCTGCGCGCGGCTTGCGCCGGGCCCTTCGGGCCCGGAGCCCGGCCTCCCCACGACTTCGTCGTGCAAAGGCCGGCCTCGAGGAGGCCTGCCGGGTCCGCAACCTCACGAACGGCGGTCTCCGCGCCTTGTGGGGGTGGCGCTCACAGGTGAGGATGTCGCCATGCACGCCCAGACTCGCCCCGACTTCCGCGCCGTGGTCCTGATCCCTCAGCCCGGCGACGACCCCGCCGACCTCGAGGACCAGATCCACGACCAGGTGCTCGCCGGCCGCGAGGCGCCGGGCGGCCCCTCGGCCGTCAAGCAGGTGATCCTCGACCTCGCCGCCGTCGAGCAGCCGCAGGTGTGGCTCAAGGCCGCCGGCCCCGAGGTGCCCGACGTGAACGTGCGGTTCGCGGTGGGCGAGAAGGGCTACGCGGTGGCGCGGGCTTTGGGGCTGCCGGCGATCATGGAGATCTACCCCGACGTGGAGGCGGCCCTGCGACGGGGCGTGTAGCTCACCCCTCCAGCAGCGCGCCGGCCTTCTTCGCCTGCTCGCGCAGGTTGAGGTCGAGGCGCGCGCCGCGGAAGTCGACCCGGAACAGGTCGGTGTGCTCGAAGCGGGCCCCCCGCAGGTCGGCGCCCACGAAGCTCGCCTGGCGGGTCGCCTCGGGCGGCGTCCAGGCGTCGTCGGTGGTGCCCTCCGCGTAGAAGCCGGTCATGGAGCCCTCCAGGGCGGGCTTGCCCAGGAGGAGGCCGGCGCGAGAGGAGCCGGCCTGGAAGTCGACCCGGTCGAAGATCGCGCGGCGCAGGTCCGCGCCGTCGAACACGGCCCCGTGCGCCTGACACAGCTCGAACAGACACCGGCTGAGCACGCCCCGCCGCAGGGCGAGCTCGCTCAGGTCGCAGTCGTGGAGCAGCATGCCGGGCGCGTTCAGCTCCTCGAGGGCGAGACCCTGCAGCCGGCAGCGGGTGAGCGTCGCGCCCGCCAGCCACGCCGCCGCGAGCTGGGCGCGGGCGAGGTCGAGGTCGAACAGCTGCGCCCGCCGCAGCGAGGCCCCGCGCAGATCCGCGTCGGTCAGGTCCAGCCGCTCGAGCTTCGCCTCGTCCAGGAGCGCCTCGGACAAGTCGGCGCTCGACAGGTCGCAGTCGCTCCAGGTGGAGCTCGCGGCGCGGGCTCGGGCCAGGCGGGCGCGGGAGAGCCGGACTCCCCGGAGCTCGGCGTGGGCCAGCGTCGCCTCGGTCAGGTCGGCCCCGGGGCACTGCGTCCCCTCCAGGATCGCCTCGGCGAGGGAGGCGCCCCGCAGGTCGGCTCCCTCCAGGCGGGCGCCGCGGAGGGTGGCGCGCCACAGCGAGGCGCCCGTCAGCGTCGCCCGCCGCAGGTCGGCCTCGTCGAGCGTGCTGTCGCGCGCGTCGAGCCCCGACAGGTCCACCCCCTCCAGGATCGCGCCCCGCAGGCGCAGCGAGCCCGCTCGCGCGCCGAACCGCGGCGTCTCCCCCACGGCCCACAGCAGGCTGGCGGGGGCGGCGTCGTTGAACGGTCGGCTCCCTCGCCTGGGCGGGCGTCGCAGCCACTCGCGCAGGTGCTCGCGCGCCGCCTCGCCGAACAGCTCGGGCACGAAGGGAAACCAGCGGCGGCGCACCGCGCCCTCGGGCAGCTCGCCCCGGCTGACCGCCTGCGCGCAGCGGCCGGCCTGCAGGAACCCGTGCAGCCCCGGCAGGGCCAGGGGGAAGGGGATCGCCTTGACCACAGCGCCCTGCTGCGTGCGCAGGTCCCCCACGTTGACGTGCGGCGCCACGAGGTCGAGGGCCTCGGCGAGCTGCAGCGGCTCGCCGAGCTGCAGCCGGCGACCCGCGCGCTCCACCAGCTCGTCCGGGGGTCCCGACAGCAGCTCGGCCACGGACCTCGGCAGCTCGATCAGCAGCGGGAGCGCAGCGGGGAGGCGCCCCCGACCCAGCAGGCGCACCAGGTCGCGGACGTCCAGCGCGTCCCGATCGAGCTCGAGCAGCAGCTCGATCAGCGCGGGCTCCAGGCTGTCGAGGAGGTTGGCGTACAGGCGCGCCAGGGTGAACGGCTCGTCCGGCGCCAGCCCCAGGGCCGCCTCCACCAGCAGCCGGCAGCTCAGCGGCCGCCGCAGCAGCGGGCCGGCCGGCGGCAGCCCCTGGAGGCCGCCGAACACCCGCGCCCGCGCCTCACGGTACCGCTCGCTCGACCCGAGCAGCTCCAGCAGCTCGTCCTGGCTCCAGGGGGCGAGGTCGACGCGCACCGCGTTGCTGAGCCCCTCGCGCCAGCGCTCCTTCCCCCGGAAGGCGTGCTCGGGGACGGCGATCACCAGCCGGCAGCTCCGCAGCACGTCGCGGCTGCCGACCACCTCCAGGAAGCCCCGGGTGAACACCTCGTGCACCGCTCGCCGTCGGGCGGGGCTGACCGGGGTGGTCGAGGTGTCGATCAGCAGCACGCCCTCGCCCGAGGCGAGCAGGTCGACCGCCTCGCGCGGCTCGCGCAGCAGGCGCTCCAGCGGCACCGGCACCCGGCGGGGGCCGCTCCGGGGCTCGCGGATCCGCCGCGCCACGTGGGTCAGCGCGGTGGTGAGGCCGCTGCCGCGGGGGCCGACCAGGGCGATCTGCGCCGGCTCGCCCGGCGTGAGGACGCGCTCGTCGATCAACAGGTCGAGGGGGATGGCGTCGCCGGTGTCGGGGGAGAGGTAGCGCGGGTGGACGAAACCGGGCTGCTGCAGCAGCTCCGCCAGCGGACCTTCCAGCACGCGCGCGCTCCCTCTTCCCCCGGCGGGCGTCCTGGCAGTGTTGCGCCGGACGGCCGATAGGGCAAGGGGACTACTGGAGGCTGTTGGCTGTTAGCTGTTAGCTGTTAGCTGTTAGCTGTTAGCTGTTAGAGCTGTCGCTCGAGGGGCTGCTCCCTCCGGCTTCGCGCGGCACGGCTTGCTTCTTCGTCTGAGCTAACCGCTAACCGCTCGCTACTGCCCGCGCGCCGCCTCCAGGTCCCGGATCAGGTCGGTCAGCCTGCTGTAGCGGTCCCTGGGGTTCACCGCCAGCATGCGCGACACCACCTGCCGGAGCTGCTCGGGGATCGCCTGCATGGCCCGGGCCTGCGCCACCCCCTTCACCGCCGCCTGGAACATGGCCTGCGCCGGGCCGGGCGGGATCGCGTCTTCGCCGGTCAGCATCTCGAACAGGGTGATGCCGAGGGCGTACACGTCGCCCTGATAGGTCGGCTGCTCGCCGCACAGGATCTCGGGGGCGATGAAGGCGACGGTGCCCAGGATCTCGCCCTCGCGGGTGAGGCCGGCGTCGTCGTGCGGCTTGCTGAGGCCGAAGTCGCACAGCCGCACGTGCCCGCTGGCGTCCACCAGGATGTTCTCGGGCTTCACGTCGCGGTGCATGATCGTGCGCTCGTGCAGCGCCGCCAGGCCCCTGGCCACCTGCACGGCCACGTCGATGGCGCGCTGCACCTCGAACCGCCCGGCCGCCTGGATCAGCTCGTCGAGGGGCGTGCCCGGGAAGTAGTCCATGTCGACGAACGGGAGCCCCTCCTGGGCGGGGTCGTCCGAGTGCAGCGTCCCCACGTCCCGCACCACCACCAGGTTGGGGTGCTCGATCCCGCGCAGGATCTGCTGCTCGCGGGCGAAGCGGCGGGCCCAGTCCTCGTCGAGGGCGGCGACCTCGGGGTCGAGCACCTTGACCGCCGCCAGGCTGCCGTCGAGCAGGCGCACCCCCTTGAGGACCCGCGTCAGGCTGCCCTGGGCCACCTCCGAGACGATCAGCACCAGGCCGAACAGGAACCCGCCCTCGGCGGTCACGGGGCGCGAGGGGGGACCGCTGAACGCCCTGGGGTCCACCAGCCGGGGCCGGACCCCGTTGTGGGTGCTCGCCAGGAGGTGGCCCATCTGGACCCGCGCCTGGAAGCGCGCCATGAGGTCGTGCGGCCGATACGGCAGGAGCACCGTGTCGACGGCGCCCGCCTCCAGCGCGTGGGCCAGCAGGTCCTCGCGACCCGCCTCGACCAGGACCACGCAGGGGGGCATGGCCTCGCCGCGCAGGCCGCGCAGGCCGCGCAGCACCTCCAGCCGCGACAGACCGTCGTCGCCGGCCAGCACCAGCAGCGAGGGCCGCACCCCGTCCGCCACCCGACGCAGGGCCTGCTGTCCGTCGCAGGCGGTGACGTGGCCCAGGGACTCCAGCAGCCCCGCCACGCCGTCGCCGCCGCCGCCGTCGCCTCCTGGGGCCGCGCCGACCAGGAACAGCTCGTCGCGGTCGCCCCCGCCTCGCTCGCTGTGCTCAGGCATCTCTCGCCCCTGGAATACCAGGCTACGCCGACAGCGGAGGGCTCGCGAGCTACACGGCCTGCAAGATCGCCAGGAAGCGCTCGGGCGCCAGGGAGGCGCCGCCGACGAGCGCCCCGGCGCAGCCCGGCACCCCCAGGAGCTCCGCCGCGTTGCGCTCGCTCACGCTGCCGCCGTACAGGACCGGCACCCGCCGGGCCCAGGCCGGGGCGCAGGTCCGCTCCAGCACCCCGCGCACGTGCGCCAGCACCTCGGCGATCTCCGCCGGACCCGGGGTGACGCCGGCCCCGATCGCCCACCGCGGCTCGTAGGCGACGACGAGCCGCTCCACCTGCGCGGGCTCCAGCCCCTCGAGGGCCGCCCGCAGCTGGTCCGTCAGCACCCGCTGGGTCCGCCCGCCCCGGCGCTCCTCGGCCGTCTCGCCGACGCACAGCACGGGCCGCAGGCCGCCGCTCAGCGCGGCCCGCAGCTTGCGGCGGCACAGGGCGTCGTCCTCGCCGGCGTGCCGCCGCTCCGAGTGGCCCACCAGCGCGAAGCTGCAGCCCGCGTCGACCAGGTGGCGGGCGGCCACCTCCCCGGTGTGGGCGCCCTCGGGGTGGGCCGAGATGTCCTGGGCCCCCACCTCCGCCGCCCCGTCCAGGGCCTGGTGGAGGGCGGCCAGCGCGGTGTGGGGCGGGCAGATCACCGGCGTGGCGCCCGCCCGGGGCTGCGCCCCGCGGAAGGCCGCTGCGAAGGCCAGCGCCTCACCGATCGTCTTGTGGCTCTTCCAGTTGGCGATGACCAGCCGCTCGACCCCGCTCCCCGCGCCCCCCCCGAGCTCGGGGGTGATCCCGCGCTTGCGGAGCAGGTCCCGGGCCAGGGGCGTCAGGATCGCTCCGGGCGGGACCACCACCCGGTCGGCGGCGGCGACGTCCTTGGCGGTGATGAGGGGGCGGGTCATGGAGGGGAGACCCTACTGCCCCTCCAGGGGCCGTGGCAAGGGTCGCAGGAGGGGCAAACGGGTGCAGAAGACCTGAATCAGAGACCTTCGTGCCCGTGCCCGTACCCGTGCCCGTGCCCGCAAAGCCTTCGGGCACGGGCACGGGCACGGGCACGTAAGAAGAGCGCCACCCCAACCGCCTCGCCTCCAGCGCGTTACCTCTTCCGCCCGCGCCGGCGCGACGTTCCTGCCCCTTTCGCCGATCCGGGCCTGGGAGTAAAACGTGGCCTCTTCGCCGCGGCCCCG
>JAWLGW010000502.1:0-5528 GCA_041690735.1 Planctomycetota bacterium | reverse complement strand
GGGTCATGGCCTCGTCGTTCTCGGGCACCGCGTCGCCAGCGAACCCCTCCAGCCGGACGCGGTAGCGGTACAGGTTGCGCTGCTCGGGGGTGCGGCGGAACTCGACCGTCTGCCGGCGCCCGGGCTCCAGGGTCAGCGGTCGCGCCTCGACCTCGATCCCGTTCTCGAACAGGCGGACCCGCCCGCTCCCGGTGAGGGAGCCTTCGACCTCGGCGGTGAGCGCGATCGGCGCCCCCTCGTGCGAGCGGGCCCGGCCGCTCCGCAGGCGGACCACCCGGGCGTCGGGCCGGGCGGGGCCCTGCACCGGGACCGCGTCCAGGACCACCCCCGCCAGGGCCGCCTCGCGGGCGGCGTGCACCAGGTCGCCCCGGGTCTCGACGCCGTCGCTCAGCAGCACCACCCGCCGCGCCGCCCCCGGGGGGAACAGCCCGGTCGCCAGACGCACGGCGTCCGCCAGGTGCGACTGCTCGCCGTCGCGCTCCAGCAGGCCGAAGTCGGGCGGCAGCGGCTGCCGCGAGGCAGACGGCGCCCGCAGCACGTGCGCCTCGGCGCCGACCGACACCAGGCCCACCTGCGCGTTGGCGGGGAGGGTCGCGGCCAGGCGCTCGGCCCGGGCGGCCGCGCGGGTCAACCCCTCGCTCCCCTGACTGCGCGAGTGGTCGAGCACGAACACCACCGCCTGCTCGCGGGTCACCTGCTCCCAGGCCGGGTCCGCCAGCGCTAGCAGCGCCAGCGCCACGCAGACCAGGCGCACGCCGGTCGCCCACCGTCGCCGGGGCGCCGGCATGGGGTGCTGTGAGCGGCGCGCGCACCAGGCCAACCAGGCTGCGGCCGGGACGAGCAGGACCAGGACCAGGGGGCGGGTCCACTCCATGGCTCAGAACACCCCGCGCCGGTGGAGGAGGTAGGCCTCGCTCAGGAGCACGGCCAGGAGCAGCGCCAGCAGGAGCGGCCGCAGCTCGCCCGTCGCCACGGCGCCTCCGACCCCGTCGCGCTGCGCGCGCTCCACCGCCTCGGGGGCGGCGGCCGCCAGCAAGGTCTCGCGCGGGGACCGCAGGGCGGCGCTGCCCTCCACCTCGCCGATCCGCCACAGGCCGACCCGGTCCAGCTCGGTGAGGTGCGAGGGGCGACTCACACGCAGCGGGCGGCTCGCCTCCAGCGGGTCGCCGGTCGACAGCCACTCGATCGCGTCCCCCGCCGCCTCGACCACCGCGCCGGTGGGGAGGTTGCGCCCCTCGCGCGCCTCGGCCCCGGGGGCGCTGGCCCACAGGAGCGCGTTGCCCAGCAGCAGCGGATACGACGCCATGTAGGGCAGCGCCTCCGAGGCCGCGGGCGAGAACGCCAGGGCCACCACGCGCTGACCGCGCACCTCCCCCGCCACCAGCAGGGGCCCCGCCGGCCCCACCCACAGGGGCGCCAGGGCGCCTTGCCCGTCCAGCACCGCGGTCTGCGTGAGCCGCACCCGCTCGCTCGCGACCCCATACAGCAGCGGGTGCTGCCCGTCGATCGAGCGCAGGGCGTCGACCGGCAGCGGACGGTCGAGGGGCGCCGCTCGCAGCGGGCCGAGGGCCCGGGGCGGAGCGATCGCCACCACCGCCAGCCCCTCCGGCCAGGCCGCCGGCAGCACCCCGTCGAACACCGCCACGTCGTAGGCCTCCGCCGGCGCGACGCTCCAGTCGGCCGCCGCCACCGGGAAGACCTCCACCTCGCCGTCCGAGTCGAGGGCGGCCAGCGCCAGGCGCGTGAAGGGGTCGCGGGGCCGGTCGGGCGACTCGGCCACCCAGGCCACCCGCACCGGGTCGAGGGGAGGGATCCGCGCCTGCAGGAGGTCGTCGGCGGCGAGCACGTCCCCCTCGACCCGCACCCGCAGGGTCAGCACCTGCCCCTGCCGGGCGTCGAGGGGCAGCAGCAGCCGCTCCGGTCGTCCGGCGGTGAGGGTGACCGCCCGCAGCCCCACCAGCGCCTGGTCGAGGCGCACCTCGAGGTTCGCCTCCAGCTCCTGCCCCCCCTCCCCACGGGGCGCGACCCCCCGCAGCTCCACGAAGGCCTCCAGGCGACCCTGCTCGAGGGGGAGCCGCCGCAGCGCGAAGGCGGTAATCCCGGCGTTGGTCGGCGCCGGCAGCCCGACCTGCAGCGTCTCGACCCGAACCCCTCGGAGGGTGCTCGGCTCCGAGTCCGAG
Source organism: Planctomycetota bacterium (assembly GCA_041690735.1). Classification (GTDB taxonomy): domain Bacteria; phylum Planctomycetota; class J058; order J058; family J058; genus JAWLGW01. The sequence goes on along the minus strand of JAWLGW010000502.1, from coordinate 3,348 downwards.
TCCGAGTCCGAGTCCGAGGCCGGACTCCCTCCCTCGTCCGTCACGTGCCACACCGCCGCGGGCGGCTCCAGCGACGCCAGCCTGCGCGCCAGCTCCAGCGCCGGCGCCGGGTCGCCTTCCAGCGGACGCGCCTCGGCTTGCTCGATGGCCCGCGTCACCTGCCGGCGGTCGTAGGTGCGCGGCAGCACCACCTCGGGGCGGCGGTCGTAGCGCACCACCAGCACGCCCGCCCCCGCCGGCAGTCCTGCCAGCCGGCGACGCACCCAGGCCTTGCCCACCTCCAGGCGGCTCCTGCCCTCCCCGTCGCGGGCGCCCATGGAGGCGGAGCCGTCCAGGAGCACCACCACCGTGCGCGCCTCCCCCTCCTGGGGCGCCAAGGTCAGGCCGGCCAGAGCGCCGGCGCCGAGCAGGACGACCGCCGCGCTGAGGAGGAACGACAGCAGCCGCTTGAGGCGGCGCAGCCAGGCGCTCTCCTGGTAGACCTGCGCCAGGGCGGTGAAGAAGGGCAGCGTGCTGACGCGCAGCTCGCGCGGGCGGCGCCGGAACAGATACAGCGCCGCCACCGCCAGCAGCAGCGACGACCAGCCGAGCAGCCCCGGAGCCTCAGCGTGCACCGGCAGCCCTCACCGGCCCCCGGCCAGGCTGCCGCGCGCGAGCAGCTCGAGGAACATGGCCTCGAACGGCTGGTCGGTGGTCCAGGGCAGGTAGCCGATCTGTCGCTGCCGGCAGCTCGTCGCCAGCCGCTCGAGGTGCGCCCGGAAGGCGCGCTCGTATCGCTCGAGGTCCCGCGGGGTCAGCGCCATGCGCCGCGTCTCCCCCGTCTCGGTGTCGACCAGGCGCACCTCGCCGTCCACTCGCGGCGCGATCTCCTCGGGGGCGAGCACGTGGGCGACGTGGGTCTCCGCCGGCCAGCGGACCGCCTGCGCCAGCGCCTCCTCCGCGCGGGTGGGGTCGTCCCCCAGCAGGTCGGAGATCACGAACACCAGCCCGCGCCGGTCGCGGCCGGGGCGGAACCGCCGCAGGCAGCCCTCGAGGTCGGTGCGGCCGGCGAAGGGGACCGCGGCCGCGACCTGCAGGATCGTGTGAATGTGCCCCTGCCCCTTGCGCGGCGGGACCAGCGGGCGGACGTCCTCGCCGAACGTGAGCAGGCTCACCCGGTGCTGGTTCATGAGGGCCAGGTAAGCCAGCGCCACCGCCAGCCGCAGGGCCACCCGCCGCTTCTCGGGGTGGGGATCTGCCATGGACGCGCTGGTGTCGATCAGCACGTGCACGTGGAACTCCTGCACCTCCTCGAAGATCCGCACGAACAGCCGCTCGAGGCGCGCGAACAGCCGCCAGTCGATCGCCCGGTAGTCGTCGCGGGAGGTGTAGGGGCGGTGGTCCTTGAACTCGCGGGTGAAGCCGGCGGCCTGCGTCTGCTGCAGGCCGCGCCGCTTCAGCTGACGGCGCCGCCGCAGCTTGAAGAACAGGGTCCGCAGCCGGCGCAGGAACTCGGGGTCGAACAGCTCCTCGTCGCCCGCCCCGCCCGGTGAAGCGCCGGGCTGCGGCGCGCGCGCCTCGGCTGCGCTCACCGCTCGCCCTCCAGCGCGACCACCCGCCAGGGATCGCTCACCGTGACCAGCAGCCCGTCGCGAGCCACGGCGACCGGCCACCGCAGGTGGGGGCGACGCTGGCGCGGGTCGTAGACCCACACCCCGCCGGGGCGGTAGTGCACCTGGGACCGCGCCACGGAAGGCTGCCCGCCCGCGGACCCGCCCGCCGACGGGGCCGCGCCCAGCGCAGGCTGCGGCGCCACCGCCTCGGGCCAGGGCGCGCGCAGCACCTCCTGCAGCGAGCGCGCCTGCAGGCACAGGATCCCCTGGGGACCCACCAGCCACACCACCGGGCCGTCGAGGCACCCCTCGACCCGGGCCTGATAGGGGTTCTCCTCGCCGGTGACGAAGCTCAGCGGCGCGTCGTCCACCCGGTGCCGGGCGAGGTCGACCCGCAGCAGGCGCCCCTGCGACAGGAAACAGGCCGCCTGGCCGGCGCTGCCGAGGAGCGTGCCGTCCACCCCCGCGACCAGGGTGCCGAACAGGGGCAGGGCGAGGTCGAGGGCCCGGGCGACGCCGGCGTGCTGGAGCAGGAGCCGTCCGCCGACCAGCGCCGCGGCGGCCTGGCCCTCGCCGGCTCGCCCGCCCCGCACCTGACCGGCCCAAGCCACCAGGGGCGCGACCCGCGCCACCGGGCGCCCCCGCTCGCGGACCCCGGCGGTGGATTGCCGCAGCCCGTCGAGGTACAGGGTCGGGTCGCTCGCGGGCGCCAGCCGCGCCAGCGTCGCCTGCCCCCTGCCGGCGGCGCGCACGGCGCCGACCAGGGCGGCAGGCAGGGTGCCAAACCCCGGGGGCCCTTCCCCCTCCCGCTCGAGCCGCAGCGGAAAGCGGCGGGGCCGGTCCGGGTCGAACGTCCAGGCCGGCGCGCCGGTGGCCGCGTCCAGGAGCCCGCACCAGGGCCCCCACACCACCACCCGCGCTCCGTCCGCCGCCAGGCCCGCCTCGGCGCCCGCGGGCTGGAGCGCGGCCGCGGGAAGTGGCGTCCGCCACAGCACCTTGCCGGTGCGGGGCTCCACCGCCAGCACCTCCCCGGCGTCGGGGGCGTAGGCCACCACCTGCCCCGCGACCGCCACCTCCACGGGGAGCGAGCCCTCGCCCAGGCGCACGCGCCAGCGCACGGCGCCGTCGGGGCCACGGGACACCACGCCCGTGGGCGCCGCGTGCACCAGGCCGCCGTCGCTCGGCAGGGGCCGCGGCGGCTGGGGCGTGGGGCCGTTTCGCCGTGAGGCGACCGCCAGGGGCGCCAGCGCGCCGCGCTCCACCCACGCCAGCTTCCCGGTGCGCTGATCGACGCCGTACAGGGTGCCTGCCGCGTCGGCCACCGCCAGGCGCCCCTCGCCCACAGGGACCACCGCCAGCACCTCCGCGGCGGCCTCGGTGTCGAAGGCCCACCGCGCGCGCAGGGGACCGCTGGGGCCGGCCCGGTCGGCAGGAGGCAGCGCGGCGGGCACCGGCGCGAAGATCGCCGCCCGCGCGGCAGCCAGCGAGGCGGCCGCTCCGTCGGGGAACACGACCGCGGGCGTCTCGGCCAGGGGGTCGGGGTGGGAGTCGGGGTGAGCGTCGCCCCGCTCCTCGCCTGCCCCGGGCGCATCGGCCGGCCAGGCCTGCACCTCCCGCTCCAGCTCGGCCAGCGCCGCCTCGGCGCCCGCTCGATCGCCGCCGGCGGCCAGGGCGTAGGCGCGGGCCCACAGGCTCCAGGAGCGATCCGCGCTTCCGGGCAGCCCGTCCAGCAGGGCCAGGGCCTCGTGCAGCGCGC
>JAWLGW010000501.1:0-5532 GCA_041690735.1 Planctomycetota bacterium | reverse complement strand
GCTGATCGAGCGGGCCGGGCGCCTGGAGGTGTTCTTCTTGATCGGCTTCCTGCGCCAGGGGAGCCGGGTCAGCCAGACCCTGGGCGACGACGCCCTGATCGACGCCCTGGCCACGGTCACTGGCGTGGACCGGGCGCGGCTCGACGTCGCCCGCTCGCTGGTGGACGTGTTCGAGCTGGCGCGGCTCCTGGAGGAAGAGGGCGCCGCCGGGCTCGCCCAGCTCGCCCTGCGCCCCCTCTCGCCGGTGGGCCCCATGCTCGCGGGCCCCGAGGTGCCGCGCGACCTCCCCTTCCCCGCCCTGTTCGAGAAGAAGTACGACGGGGTGCGGCTCATGGTCCACAAGGCGAGCCAGGGGGGCCGCGTGCGCGCCGCCGCCTTCACCCGCCGCCGCCTGGAGTGGACCGAGCAGCTGCCGGGCCTGCGCCAGCTGGTGTGGGCGCTCCCCTGCCAGGACGCGATCGTGGACGGCGAGCTGCACGGACACTTCTTCTCCGAGTCGGGCCCGCGCCCGGCCACGGTGTACGACCTGCTCAAGCACGTGCGCGGCGAGGGCGGCGCCCCGCTGCGCCTGCGGTTCGCGGCCTTCGACCTGCTGTACCTCGACGGCCGCGACCTGACCGGCGCCCCGCTCACCGAGCGGCGGGCGCTGCTCGAGCGGCTGGTGGCCCCCGCGGCCGCCCTGCCGCTCCCGCTGCCGATCGAGCTCTCGGACGGCGAGGTGGTGCGGGCGCGCCCCGACATGCTGCGCCTGTACAACCTGTTCCGCGCCCAGGGCTACGAGGGCGGGATCGCCAAGGACCCGGCCTCGACCTACGAGCTGGGCCGCCGGAGCGATCGGTGGACCAAGCTCAAGCCGGCGATCACCCTCGACCTGGCGGTGACCGGGGCTTTGTACACCACCAGCGCCGAGGGCCCCGGCGCCCACTTCGGCGCCTACCTGGTGTCGGCCCTGGCGGACGGCCCCTCGCTGGAGGAGGTGGGCCGGGTGCAAGGCCTGGGCGCCGCCGACTCGGCGCAGGTGGTGCAGTCGATCCTCGACGACGGGCTGCTCACCGGGCGCTCGCTGGAGCGCGACACCTCGAGCGGCCGCAAGGCCGGCGTCGAGCTGCGCCCGGGGATCGTGGCCACGGTGCGGTTCGAGGGCGTGGTGCGCGACGACCGGGGCAAGCTCTCCCTGCGCGACCCCAAGATCCTGCGCATTCGCACCGGCGAGAAGGACCTGGCCGAGATCGACCGGGTCAAGGCGATCGAGGACCTGTTCCTCAAGCAGCGCTTCCGGTAGGGGTGGCCCGCTCCCCTCCAGTCGCCTTGCGGCGGCCGGTGAGGCGGGATACTCCGGAAGCATGATCGGCTTCCTCATCCTGTTCCTCCTGATCGCCTGGTTGGTGGGCAAGGTCGGCCTCGTCGTGGAGGCGTTCCGCGAGGACCTGCTGTGGGGGCTCGGCGTGCTGTTCCTGCCAATCGTCCCCTGGATCTTCGTGGGGCGGCACTGGGAGCGGGCCCGCAACCCGTTCCTCCTGCAGGTCGCCGCCTTCTCGGGCCTGTTCGTCGTGCTCACCTTCTTCTCGCGGGGCGGCCGGCGCCACTCGCCGCCTCCCCAGCCTCGTCCCGTCGCTGCCGCGGCCGCCGGGCCCGAGGAGGCCGTCGACCCCGACGTCGCGCTGGCGGAGGCGCGGGCTCGGGTGGCGCGGTTCGCCGCGACCGAGGCGCCCGCGGCGCGGCCGCGTGAGGCGCAGGAGGAGGAGCAGCGCGGCCCGACGGAGGAGGAGATCGTCCGCTCGGTCGAGCAGCTGTACGAGCGGGCCGCCTCGGGCGAGGCTGCCGAGCGAGCAGCCGCCGTAAAGGAGTGGCGCCAGCGCGGCCTCGACCGTCTCCCCAACGCGCGCCTGAAGATGGTGCGTGCCCTGGCGAAACGCGCCACCCAGCCCGAGGCGGAGGTCCTGGTGGCGAGCCTGCAGGCTCGCCCGCCGGGCCTGGGCGAGGCGCTCCTGTGCCTGGAGGTAGACGGCTGCCCGCCGCCCATTCGGCAGGCGCTGCTGCTCGACCTGCGCGACCACCCCAAGGAAGAGCACGCCGACCGCCTGGAGCGGGTCCTGAGCCGCCTGCGCGACACCGACGACGCCCTCATGGACGAGGTGCTGATCCGGCACCGTCGCGTCCGCAAGGGCGCCAGCCAGCGCCTGGTGGCGGCCCGCGGACTGGCCTGGGTCCGCTCGGACGAGGGGCAGGCGCTGCTGGGGGCGCTGGTCGCCCTCGACCTGTCCGACCTCCGCACCCTGCTCGGGTCCCGCAGCGCCAACGAGCGAGCCACCGGGTGCGAGCTGCTGGTCCTGGCGGGCGACCGCGAGGTGCGCCAGGCGGTGAAGCTGGCCCTGCCGCTCCTGGGCGACGAGGCCCCCGAGGTGCGCCAGTCGTCGGCCTGGGCCTTGAGCCAGCTGGGCGAGCCCGGCGCCAGCTGGCCGCTGGCCCGGACGTACCTGCGCGAGCGCGACCGCGCCGTGCGCGAGGCGCTGCAGGGCGCGCTGCGCGCGCTCCCGGCGGCGAAGACCCTCGGCTACCTCACCCGGCTGCACCAGCAGGCGAGCGTCGCCGATCGCCTGGCGGCGCAGTACGCCGCCCGGGCCCTCGACACCCCGCCGGCCCTGCGGATCCTCACGGCCGGGCTCACCGACGCCGACCGGCGGGTGCGCCTCGACGCCCTGCGCGGGCTGCAGCGCAAGGCCGGCGACGCGGCCTGCCGCCCGGTGATCCTCGAGGCGCAGGCCACGATCCGCGACCTGGCGCGGGCGCAGGGCGACGCAGAGGTGCAGGAGCTCGCCTTCGAGCTGGACCGCACCCTCTTGCTGGGGGGTAAGTAGCGTCCCTCGCCGGCCGCGCGCGCAGGCGCTGCTGATCCCCGACCTCGAGCGGCGCTGGGAGCAGGCGACGAATCCGCCGCCGCCCCCGCCGCCCCCGCCGCGGCGGCGTTGAGGCCGCTCAGTCCCGCAGCGGCACCGTCAGCACGACGCCTCGGTGGCGGACGCGGACGGCCGAAGGGACGATCTCGAAGAGACGCAACCCCGCGATCGGCCGTCCCCTCGAGTCGAGCACAGGGGCCTCCTCGGTCCCCCACGCCTCGCGCAGCACGCGACCGTTGACGATCGCGGCGTCCTTCTGAGCCGAGTCCAGGGGCACGACGACGACCGCAGAGAGGTCGAGCGCCGTCGCCGCCTCGAGGCCTCGGGCCTGCTCGGCGAGCTCCTCGCTGCGGTCAGCCAAGTACTCGGCGTGAGCTCGGAAGGCCTCGGCCCGATCGGCCGGCAGCAGCCTCGCGTGCAGGGTCGAGACCTCCGCCTGGACCGCGAGGGCCTCGCCGTAGCGGCCGCCGCGGATCAGCGCCTCCATGCGGCGCAGGAGCAGCTCCCCCTGCCGATCGCACACCTCCCCCCGGAGCGGCAGCCACAGGTCGGGGAACTTCCCCAGCCGGGGCTCCCACCGCTGGAGGGCCTCGACCGCCGCCGCCAGCACCTCGGCGTCGCTCGCGGCGAGGTGTCCTCCCAGCGCCCGCACTTTGCGCACCGCGTCCGTGAGGTCCCCGAGGCGCGCGGCGATGTCGGCCGCGGCGATCCGGGCGTCGAGGTCGAGCCCGAGCGCCGCCGCGCGCTCCTTGCTGCCGGCGTCGGAGCTGGCCGGCGCAGGGTCGGCGGTCGCGGTGGCACCGGGAGGCGCAGCGGGAGGCGGGGGCGCCGGCGCGGCCGCCAGCAGCCGCTCGGCCTCGTCGCTCCAGGTCACCACCCGCGCGCCCTCCTGCTCGCGCAGGGCCAGCCCGTACGCCCGCGCCAGGTGGGTCACCGCCTCCTCGAAGCCGACCTGCGTGAGGGCCGCGGTAACGAGCCCGCGGACCTCGGCCTCGCAGCGCACCGGGCGCTCGGTGTAGCTGCCCAGCAGCTCGAGCAGCAGGGGGAGGGGGGCTCGGACCGCCTGGAGCGCGTTCTTGGGTGGCTGCGTCAACAGGACGAGCCGTCCCGCGCGGAGCTCTATCTGGCAGCGCGTCAGGCGGGCGCACACCCGGACCGCATCCCACCACGTGACGCCGCGGAGGGAGACCGACACGCGCTCCTGAACGCTCGGGTCGACCAGTACGAGCTGCTCGGCCCGCTCCCCGAGCTGCTGCATGGCGTCGGCGAGGTCGAGGTCCTCGAAGACGACCTCCATGGGGTCGCCGGCTGCGCCGGGTCGCTGCGGCGACGACGCGGCGGGCACGTCCGGCAGCGGGCCCGCGCCGAGGGTCAGGACGCCGTCGGGCGAGCGGGCGAGGTGAAGGCCTGCGGCGGTGGCGACGGCCCGCGCCGCCACGTCCCACGGCGCGGCGCGGAAGTAGACCGCCACCGGGCGCCGGTGGACGTCCGGCCTCACGACCACGCTGCTGCTGGTGGCGGCGGCGATCCCCCGCAGGATCCCGTCGGCCGGGCCTTCGATCGCTGCCTTCACCCGGGAGGGCGCGTCGACCACCAGCAACCGCGGGCCGAGGGCCTCGACCTCGCAGCCCGTCTCTTCGGCGAGCACGTCCACCAGCCTGCGCCAGGGGACGTCCCGTAGCGTCGCCCGCACCGGCCGTTCGACCCCGGGGGCGAGGAGGATGTTCGCGCCCACCTCGCGGCCCACCCGCTGGAGCACGTCTCGAAGCGACTCCTCCCCGCCGTCCAGCGTGACCCGCGCTCCGTCCGGGCTCGGCTCGCTGGCAGGTCGCGCCGGGACCAGCGGCGGGGCGACCGCGAGGGGCGCCGCGCTGACCACCGCGCACCCGTCGAGGTCGACGACGCGCAGCCGGCCCCGCTCGGCCACGCGCGCCAGGGCCTCGGGCCACGAGGCGGCCTCCAGGCTCAGGCTGACGACGCCGCGCACGTCGGGCGCCACCACCAGGTCGCGGCCGGCCTGGTGGGCCAGCCGCTGCAGGACCGAGCGCACCTCCTCGCCGGCGCAGGCGTCGGTGATCCGGCGGGGGCGGTCGACGCGCAGGTAGCCGTCCCGCTGCTCGACCGCGCAGCCGGCCTGCCGCGCCAAGCGTTCCACAGCCTCGCGCCAGGGCACCCGCCGCAATGAGGCGGTGACCGACGCTTCGACCCAGGGCGCGACGACGACGTTGGCGCCCGCCTGCCGGGCGACCGCCGCCAGGGCGGCGGCCAGGTCGGCCCCCTCGACCTCGAGGTCGACCCGGCGCGAGGGCGCCGGGGCCGGGTCGGGCCCTGGCTCGGGCCCCGGGTCGGGCTGCGCGGCGGCGAGGGCCGGAGCCAGCAGGATCGCGGCGGTGAGCGGCAGGCAGCGGCGTGTCATGAGACCCTCCCCTCCAGGAGGATACGCGTGCGGGTGGACCAAGGTCCAATCCCTGTCGGGCCCGTCCGGACTCAGTCCGCCTCGCCCACCCGCTGCGCCAGCGCCTCGCGCGGGTCGTCCGCCTGGGACAGCTCCTTGAGCGCCGCCACCAGGGCCGGCACGCGGCGGCCGACCTGCGCGAACAGGGCCTCGAACAGGCGCCGCTCGCCGTGGTAGCGG
>JAWLGW010000500.1:0-5537 GCA_041690735.1 Planctomycetota bacterium | reverse complement strand
CGCGGGGCGGCCCTGCGAGGCGCTCTCCAGCGGCGAGCGGCAGCGGGTCCTGCTGGCCCGGGCGCTGTGCCAGGAGGCCGCCGCCCTGCTCCTCGACGAGCCGACCAGCGCTCAGGACCTGGCCCACGCCCTGGACGTGTTCGAGCTGCTGGCGGGGCTCGCGCGCGAGGGGCGCACCGTGGTCGCCGCGACCCACGCCCTCAACGCGGCCGCCCGCCACGCCGATCGGCTGGTGGTGCTGCAGGGCGGGCGGGTCGTCGCCGACGGTCCCCCCGCAGAGGTCGTCCTGGGGCACGTGCTGGTGGAGGCGTTCGCGGTCGACGCGCTGCTCGGCCAGGACGGCGCCGCGCCCTACGCGGTGCCGCGCCGGCGGGCCTCCGCCGCCGAGTCCTCCTCGTGACCGGGCGCCTGCCCGGGCCCGCGGCGGTCGCCCTGAGTGTGGCGGCCCTCCTGGCGGCCGTGTTGATCGCGCCCGCGATCTCGGGGGCGCAGCTCGACGGGGAGACCGCGCGCCTGGCGGTGTACGAGCTGTATCGCCCCCGCGCGGCCTTCGGCGCCCTGGCGGGCTTCGGCCTCGCCCTCAGCGGCGTGGCGCTGCAGGCGACACTGCGCAACCCGCTGGCGAGCCCCTACACCCTGGGGATCGCCAGCGGCGGCGCCGTGGGGGCGCTCCTCGCGGTCCAGCTGGGCCTCACCGGCGCCGGCGTGCTGGGGCTGTCCGGAGTGTCGCTGGGCGCGCTCCTGGGCGCCGGCGGCGCCGCGAGCCTGGTGTTCGCCGTGGCGGCGCGGCGCCGGCACGCGGCGGAGACGCTGCTGCTCACCGGTGTGGCCGTGGCGCTCCTGGCCGGCGCGGCGGTCACGCTGCTCCACTACGTCAGCCTCGAGGGGAGCGCGATCGACCTGATCGCGGTGGTGCGCTGGTCGATGGGCGGGCTGGAGGTGGTCGGCTGGCGGCGGGTGGCGGCGGCGGGGGCGCTGGTGGGCGCGGGCAGCCTGATCCTGTTCGCCACGGCCTCGGACCTCGCCGTGGCGGCCCTCGACGACGAGAGCGCCCAGGGGCTGGGGGTCGACCCGGCGGCCGTGCGACGGCGGGTGCTGGTCGGGACGAGCGTGATCACCGCCGGGGTGGTGGCGTTCGCCGGGCCCGTGGGGTTCGTCGGGCTGATCGTGCCGCACGCCGTGCGCCGAGTGGTGGGGCCCGATCCGCGGCTGCTGTTGCCCTGCGCCGCCTTCGCCGGCGGCGCCTTCCTGGTGGTCTGCGACGTGGTCGCGCGCACGGCGCTGTACCCCACCGCCTTGCCGATCAACGTGATCACCTATGCGATCGGCTGTCCGACCTTCGTGTGGATCCTGCTGCGCCGAGGAGCGAACGCGTGAGCGCCCCGAGTGACGAGACCCCCCTCGCCAGTCACGACGAGCTGGTGGCGCTGGAGTCGCTCTCCGCGCTGCTGGCCCTGTACCGCGACCGCGGCTGCTCGGGAGACGACGAGGAGGTGCTGGAGCGGGTTCAGCGCGACTGGCGCGCGGTCGCCGCAGCCCGGGCGAGGGAGGTGACCGAGGCGCCCGAGGCGCTGCCGGCGGTGACCCGGGAGCGCGAGGGGCGCCGCTACGCGATCTACGGCGTGATCCACGGAATGGTGGGCGGGGAGGACGCCACCTACAAGGCGTTCGTCAACGCGACCGTGGGCGCCCTGGAGCCGGTGCTGTTCGAGAACGGGCTCAGCTGGTTCTATCCCCGGCGGGGCGCGTACGCCGACATCCCCGACTTCTGGGTCATGGGCGCGCTGGGCTCGTTGCGGATGGGCCTGTACGTGGGGCTCACCTTCCCGCTGCAGCTGTGGACCCTCCTGCGCGAGGCGCTGAAGATCGGCGGCGCCCCCGCTGAGGAGGGCGCCCCGACCTTCGACTTCACCCCGCGCTACCACGCGATCGACCCCGAGACCCGGCGCGGCCTGGAGGAGTTCCCTCCCCTGCCCTCGCGCCTGCAGGTGGAGTACGAGATGAACGCCTGGGACCGCGCCGGCTTCGCCGCCGGCTGGCGGCATCCGTTCGCGATCGTCCCCCGCTCCCTGTTCATGGCGGGCTTCGCCGTGGGCTACGGCGAGAGCCGCGCCGCGTCCGAGGTGTCGCTGGTGGTGGGCGACCTGCACACCCTCGAGGTCGCCTTCTTCCTGTCCGCCCCCCCACAGGACCACCCCTTGTGGCGTGCGGGTCAGGCCTTCGGTCGGCGCAGCGACGCCTCCCGCCGCGTCGGCGCGCGCCTGCGGAAGGGGGTGCACCTCGGCCTGGCCGGGGTGGGCGGCTTGATCGGCCTCGTGCCGCTGATCGCGGCCCTCTACGCGTTGATCACACTGGTGCGCCACCAAGTGCACTAACGGGCGACACGTCGGCTTTTTCCGCACGTCGTCGTCGAGATTCTCGACGCGCGTCTAGAATTGCGACGACGCGGGCCGGCTAGCGCTGCGTAAGTGCTTCAATGACCGAGCGCCGGTGGCTCGGGGCGGGTGGTATCCCCCATGCTCCGTAGCTCCTCCGGAGGCGAGGGACCATGGAGAAGCTGAGGACTTCGCGCCCGGCGGTGCTGCTCGCGGCGCCTCACCCGCTGGCGAGCACCCTGGAGGGAGAGCTCACGGCTGTGGGGTGCCGGGTCACGGTGGCCACCCGCTGCTCGGAGGGGCGGGTCGGCCTGCGCGGGGGGCGACCCGACGTCCTGGTGGTGGCGCCCGAGCTCGCCGACGGAGACGCGCTGGCGCTGCTCGAGCTCCTGCCAACCCTGGTGAAGCGCCCGCAGGTGGCGGTGGTCCCGGCCGAGGGCGACGTGGCGGAGGTCGTGCGCGCCAGTCGCTGGGGAGCGCGAGCGCTCCTGATGCCCTTCATGCAGCGCGAGCATCTGGCCGCGCTGGTGGCGGGGCTCGGCGCCGCGGCGGAGCCGGGGCCGGTCAAGTGGCGCGACGTGGCCCCCCTGTTCACCGGACGCAGCGCCGCGGCCCGAGAGGTGGCGGGGTCGATCCTCGGCGCAGCGGCGGACACCGGTGGCCTGCTGGTCACCGGCGAGGACGGCACCGGTCGACACCGCGTCGCCCGTGCGGTCCACCTGCTCAGCGAGCGGCGGGGCGGTCCCTTCGTGACGGTGCGCGTCTCCGCCTTCAGCGCCCGGCTGCTCGAGGTCGACCTGCTGGGCGGGAGCCCGGACAGCGCCTCGGCGCTGGAGCGGGCCCGCGGGGGGACCCTGTACCTCGACGGCGTCGACCTGCTCGAGCCCGAGGTTCAGGTGCGCCTGGCGACGGCGTTGCGCGAGCGGGCAGACGAGCTGCGGGCGATCGTGGCCACCGCGGCCGGGCCGCGGGCGGTAGGTCCCGCGGGGCGGCTCCGCCCCGAGCTCCTGCAGCAGGTGACCGCGCAGGTCATCGCCTTGTCGCCCCTGCGGACCCGGTCCGAGGACTTGCCTCAGCTGGCGCTCCTCCTCCTGCGCCAGCTCGCCGCCGAGCGCGGCCCCTGCCCGACCGCGGTGGCGCCCGATGCGCTGGACGGCCTGGCCGAGGGGCCGTGGCTGGGCAACGAGCGTGAGCTCGAGATGGTCCTGGCGCACGCCCTGCTGCGCTGCCGGGGCGGGGTGTTCGAGGCGCGCCACCTCCCTGCGGCGACCGAGGCGGACGCCGCGGCCACCCTCCCCCTCCCCGACCTCAAGCTCGAGAGCGCCGAGCGGGCCCTGATCGAGCGCGCCCTGGAGGCGGCGGGCGGTCGCAAGACCCGCGCCGCGGAGCTCCTCGGGATCAACCGCGCCACCCTGTACAACAAGCTGCGCGCCTACGGCCTGGAGGACCGGATCCGGCCCCGCCGCAAGGCCGCCGCGATCAGGGGGTAGCGGGCTCCGGAGGAGGCGCTGGAGCGGGCTCGCCCGGGACCTCGCGCGGCGCGGCGTCCCCCAGGATCAGGTGCCGCCACACGTAGGTCGCGAACGGCACCCCGATGATCAGGCCCCACATCCCGAACAGGCTCTGCCCCAGGTAGAGCACGATCAGCACCGCCAGCGGGTGCAGCTTCATGTGGTAGCCGTAGATCCTGGGGTTGAGGATGTAGGCCTCGACCATGTGGACCAGGGTCACCATGACCACCACCGCCAGCGCGAGGCCGAGGCCGCCCGTGTCCTGCTGCAGGGCCACCAGGCAGATCGGGACCGTGGAGATGAAGACCCCCACGATGGGGACGAAGGAGCACACGAACACGATCACCGACAGGAACCCGATCCCCTGCACCCCCAGGACCAACATGCCGACGGCGGTGAGCGCCGTGTTGATCAGCGCGATCACCGTCTGGGCCTCGAAGGCCCGCCCCAGCAGGCGGAAGAAGTCGGCGATCGAGGGCGCCACCTCGACCCACACGTCGCCCAGGCGAGAGTCCCGGAGCCTGTGCACGCCGGCGGCGATGCGCGGCACGTCCCACACGATCATGAAGGCGAACACCAGCGCACCCAGGACGTACCCCACGCCCTTGCCGATCCCCGCCAGCAAGCCCTTGAGACCCTCCGCCACGTAGTTCTTGCCGAAGTCGGCCAGGAACTCGGCGGCCATGCGGCGGATCGCCGGGTCCCCCAGCCGCTCGGCGACGTCGCGCAGGATCGGCGTGTCGCCGGTCGCCTCGATCAGCTTCTCTTCCACGTAGGCCCGCGGGTCCTCGATCTGCGACAGGCGCTCCAGCTTGTCCAGCTGCGCCTTCCCCTGCTTGATCACCCGGGGCACGGTGGCGACGCCGAGGCCGCTGATCACGGCCACGATGCCCAGGAAGACCAGGATCACCGCCGGCTTGCGGCTGGAGAAGTTCTGCTCGATCCGATCCACCAGGCTGTTGGCGATGTAGGCGAGGACGAAGGTGAGGAAGATCAGCCCGAAGTGCTCGTGGATGAGCACCAGCAGCGCCAGGAAGCTCGCCCAGATGGCGACCTTCTTGACCGGGATCCGCAGGAGGGGCCGCAGCAAGGGCGCCTTGAGGGCCGCGGCCAACCCGTCCCGCGACACCCGGGCGGTCGAGTAGCGCTCGGTGCGCGGCTCGCTTCCGGAGGCGCCCGCGGGCCCACTCCCGCTGCCGGCCGGCCCGGCGTCGGCCTCTGGCGGCGGAGGCTCGGGAGCGGCAGGATCCCGCCGTACAGCGTGGCGAGCCCCAGCCCGAGGACGCCCAGCAGGGCGTTGAGCGGGAAGTCGCCCACCCACGGGGTGAGGTCGGTCCGGGTGAACAGGTAGGCGGCGGCCAGGACCAGCGCGGAGGTGAGGATCGACAGCGCCAGCCGGTTGGTGGCCTGGGCCTGGGAGCGGGTCGCGTCGTGGAGGTTCTCGAGGTGGAGCTGCGTCCGCAGCTCGCCTCGTCGCGCCTTGCGCAGGGCGAGGCGCAGGTCGCGGGGGCCGGTCTCCAGCAGCCCGATCACCTCCTCGATCGCCCGGCGCGGCCCGCGGGCGTGGTAGGCGGGGTCGGTGAGGCGCCCCAGGTAGATCCGCAGGATGATCGGGCGGATCTCCTCCAGCGCGTTGAGGCGGGGGTAGATG
>JAWLGW010000499.1:0-5539 GCA_041690735.1 Planctomycetota bacterium | reverse complement strand
CCGTGACCGGGTTCCCGAGGGTGCCGGCGGCGAGGGTCAGTGTGACGGTGACGGTATGGGCGCCCGCGGTCTCGTCGGCGGTGGCGCTGCTGGCGGCGGCGAAGGCGACCGTCCCCGCCGCCTCGTCGTCGGTGAGGGTGCCCGCGTGCGTCGCCTGGGCGCCCAGGCCGGCGGGGCCGGTGACGCTGCCCAGAGCGAGGTCCACGGTCTCGTCCCCCTCGACCAGGGTGTCGGACAGGACGGCGAGGTCGAAGGTCTGAGTGGCGCCGGCGGCGGACCCCGCGGGGAAGGTGAGCAGCGTGGGCGCGACGGCGGTGTAGTCGCTGCTGCTGGTGGCGCTGCCCGAGCCGGCGTCGGTCAGCTGCACGGTCACCGGGTTTCCGAGGGTGCCCGCCGGCAGGGACAGGGTGACGGTGATTGTGTGCGCGGCGGTCGCCTCGTCCGCGGTGGCGCTGCTGGCGGCCGCAAAGGCCACGGTCCCCGGCGCCTCGTCGTCGGTGAGGGTGACCGTGTGCGTGGTCTGGCCGCCCAGCGAGCCGTTGGCGGAGACGCCCGAGAGGGTGAGCACCACCGTCTCGTCTCCCTCGACCAGGGCGTCGTCGAGGAGCGGCAGGTCGACGCTCTGGGTCGCTCCGTTCCCGGCTCCGGCGGGGAAGGTCAGGGTGGCGGCGACCGCTGTGTAGTCGGCCGAGGGCCCGGCGGAGCCGCCGGTGCTCGCGACGTCCACGGTGAGCGGCGCCGCGAGGGTCGCGCCCACAGGCAGGGTCAGCGCGGCGGTGACCGGGTGGGTGAGCGCCGTCTCGGCGACGCCGCTGCTGGCCGCCGTGAACTGCACCGACACCACCTCGTCGTCGGTGACGGTCACGGTGTGGGTGCTCGGCGCGCCGAGCGAGGCCGGGCCGCTCACCGAGCCCAGCGTCAGCACGACGGTCTCGTTCCCCTCCACCAGGCTGTCCTGCAGGACCGGGACCGCGAAAGGCTGGGTGGCCCCGTTCACGGACCCGGCGGGGAAGGTGAGGGGGGTGGGGGCGATCGCGGTGTAGTCGGCGCCGCTGGTGGCGGAGCCCGTGGCGGAGTCCGAGAGCACCACGCTGACCGGGGCGCCCAGGCTCCCCGCGGGGACGGAGAGCGTCACGGTCAAGCCGGGGGAGCCGGAGCCCTCGTTGGTGGTCCCGCTGGTCGCGGCGGTGAAGGCCACCGTCGCCGCGCCCTCGTCGTCGCTGATCGTGGCCGTATGCGCGCTGAGCGCCCCCAACACGCCTGGGCCGGTGACCGCGCCCAGGGTGAGGTCGACGGTCTCGGCCCCCTCCACCAGCACGTCCTGCAGGACCGGCACCGCGAAGGACTGAGTGGCCCCGTCGACCGACCCGGCGGGGAACGTGAGCGTGGTGGGCGAGATCGCGGTGTAGTCGGTCCCGCTGGTCGCCGTGCCGGTCCCGGCGTCGGAGAGCTGGACCGTGACGGGGCTGCCGAGCGATCCACTGGCGAGGCTCAGCGTCACCGTCAGCCCGGGGGCGCCCGACGCCTCGCTGGTGGTGGCGCTGGCGCCCGTGGTGAAGGACACGGTCGCTGGCGCCTCGTCGTCGCTGATCGTCACCGTGTGGCTCGCCTGCGCGCCCAGGGCGGCGGGCCCGCCCACGCTCCCCAGGGCGAGATTGAGGGTCTCGTCGCCCTCGACCAGCGCGTCCTGCGTAACCGAGAGGGGCAGGGTGAGGCTGGCTCCGTTCGCCGAACCCGCGGGGAAGGTGAGCGTGGTCGGGCTCAGGCCGGCGTAGTCCACGCCGCTGGTGGCGCTCCCGCCCGCAACCTCCGACACCACGACCGTCACCGGATTCCCCAGGGTGCCCCTGGGGAGCCCCAGGACCACGCTGAGCCCGGCGGGGCTGGTGGCCTCGTCCGCCGTCGCGCTGCCCGCCGCCGCGAAGGCGACCGTGCCCGGCGCCTCGTCGTCGGTGATGGTGACGGAGTGGGTGGTCTGGGCGCCCAGGCTGGCGGGGCCGGTCACGCTGCCGAGGGCGAGCTCGACGGTCTCGTCCCCCTCGACCAGGGCGTCGGCCAGGACCGCGAGGTCGACCGTCTGGCTGGTCCCGCTGGCTGACCCGGCGGGGAAGGTGAGGGGCGTGGGCGCGAGCGCAGTGTAGTCGCTGCCGCTGGCGGCGCTGCCCGAGCTGGCGTCGCTGACCTCGACGGTGACGGCGTTCCCGAGCGTGCCCGCCGGCAGGGTCAGGGTGACGGTGACCGTGTGCGGCCCGGCGGTCTCGTCGGCGGTGGCGCTGGCGGCCGCCGCGAAGGCGACCGTCCCCGCCGGCTCGTCGTCGGTGAGCGTGGCGGTGTGGCTGGCGAGGGCGCCCAGGGTGGCGGGGCCGCTCACACTGCCGAGGCTGAGCACGACCGTCTCGTCCCCCTCGACCAGGGCGTCGGCCAGGAGGTCGAGGTCGATCGTCTGGGTGGCGCCGTCGGCAGCGCCCGCGGGGAAGGTGAGCAGAGTCGGCGCGAGGGCGGTGTAATCGCTGCCGGAGGCGGCGCTGCCCGTGCCCGCGTCGCTGAGTTGGACGCTCACCGGCGTACCTAGCGTGGTGCCCGCCGGCAGGGCCAGGGTCACCGTCACGGTGTGCGCGCCGGCGGCCTCGTCGGCGGTGGCGCTGCCGGCGGCCGCGAACGCGACCGTCCCCCCTGCCTGGGCGTCGGGAACGGTGACCGTGTGCGTCGCCTGCGCTCCCGAGGAGCCACCCGCCAGGGCGAGCTCGATGGTCTCGGGGCCCTCGACCCGCGTGTCCCCCAGGAGGGAAATCGTGATCGTCTGGGTGGCCCCGTCCAGCGAACCGGCCGGGAACGTCACGCTGGTGCCCGCGAAGGCGTAGTCGCTCCCGGCCGCGGCCGTGCCACCGGCTGACCTGACGGTGACCGTGACGTCAGCCGCCAGCGGCGCCGGCGCCTTCAGCGCCAGGGTCACCTGGTGGGTGCCGGTCTCACCTGCGGCGGCGCTGTCCGCGGCGGCGAACGCCACACTGGGGGCGACCGGCGAACCACCGCCGCCCCCGCTCGACCTGGCGCACCCCGCCGTCGAGGTCGAAACCAGGGCCAGGACCCCCACAGTCAGGGCCAGCCCTCGCAGCCGTCCGGAACCGTCCACGCTTCCCCCCCCTTGCCCCACGCCGACAGGGCGCCTCGGGATAGTCGGGAGGAGCACGCGCCGCCGCAATCACCCAGATGGGTAGGGGGGCAGTCGCCCCATGCTGGAACGGCAAGCGCTGCCGGGAGTTATGAGGCCGCCGCGAGCACGGGATATCAGAGGCCTTGGGGAGAGGTGCCGGCCCGACTTCGCTGACCCCCTCCGCCGAGAGCCCCGGCCAGCTGCACCCAGCGCATGGCGAGAGAAGCGGGCCGTGCCCGGCCGACGCGACGGCGACGGTGACCGTCGCGGGGGCACTCGCCTCCGCTCGCCCGGAGAAGCAGATCGCAGATAATGTTACGCAGGCATGCGGCCGCGGCGCAATGTAGCAACGTATTGATATACGTATATTGAGCCCTGGCCCACGGCCTAGATATACCTGGCGCTTTATATGAATCGTCGCACGAGCTGTCGGGCGAGCTCCGCCTCCCCCCGCGCGCGCACCGCCAGCGCCAGGACCCGGGGGAGGGACAGCCCCTCGGTCGCGCTGCGGGACGCGTAGTCCCGGGGGGCCCGCAGGCTCCAGTTCACCTCGTTCACCGTTCCGGGGCTGTTGAACGGCTCCTCGAGGCCCAGTAGGTCGCCGAAGAAGACCATCACGCTGCGGGCGCGGCTGGCGAAGCAGTCCGCCACCTTGGCGTGCGCCAGGGCGCGCGGGTCCGCGCGCAGGGCTCGGGCCAGGGGGACGGGGTCGTCGGGCTGCAGGCGGGAGGCGAGGTAGTCGGCCTGCTCCGCGCCCGCCGGGGTGCCGTGCCAGCGGCGAACCAATGCCCACAGGGACGGGGTGTCGTGGTTCCCGACCATGATCCAGTCCTCGGGGCGGGCGTTCTCGCTTCGGTAGACGTCGTCGGGGTCGTCGAGGCGCGCCTTCTGAGTGACCCGGAACCGCCCCAGGCCGTGGCGCGCCAGCACCCGGGCCAGGGGGTGGGGCTGGGTGCTGAGCACCTCGCACAGCACGTCCTGCTCGTGGCGCCCGTGCCGGCGGGCCTCGGCGATCACCTCGTCGAACAGGGCGGCGTACTGCTCCACCTGCTCGGGCTCGAGGTCACGCACCCAGCCGTCCGCGTGGCGCGGCGCCGCCCGATCGAGCTGGTCGGGGCGGGGGATCGCGAACCGGGCCAGCCCCGGGTGGTCGGGGAGGTCGGGGGCGGAGAACAGGCGCGCGCCCTGCTGCACGGCCGCCTGCGGGTCCCCGTCGGCGCGGTAGACCCAGGGGCACACCAGCCCGTGGGGGTGGTCCACCCGCAGCCCGTCGGCCTCGTCGAACAGCTTGGCCAGGCGGTCGTGCAGGAACCGGGCCACGGGGCCGGGGCGGCCGTCCGCCTCGCGGAGCTGCGCGGGGTCGAACACCCCGTGGTTCCAGGGCTGCCCCGCGGGGTTGGTGCGGCTGGGGGGCGCCCCCAGCCGGTAGCCGCGCAGCAGCAGGGAGCGGCGCGCCCAGGCGTCGGAGGGGGACAGGCCCACCTGCAGGTCGGCGAACAGCTCCAGGCCGAGGGCGCGGGCCCGGGCGCGGAAGGCCCCGTGCTGGTGCTGCCAGGCGAGCTGGGCCAGCGCCCACCGCTCGAGGGCGTCGGCGTGCTGGCTGTGGAGCGCCTGGAGCCGGCTCCGGGCCGCCCCCTCGCCGCCCGGCGGTGGGTCCCACAGGTCGCGGTCCCTGGCGGGCCACTCCTCCCAGGGCACGCCAGCGTGGTGGGCGCACAGGAGCTCGAACAGCGGGTCCGCCTCCAGCCACACGTCGACGCCGGCGCGGAAGGCCGACAGCTCCTGGGCCAGCGCGCCCGCCCGCCCCCGAGCGCGGCGGTCCTGAAAGCGCCGGTGGAGCGCGTCCACCAGGGCTTGCGCCCGGTCGTAGGCGTGAGGGTGGGCCACCCGCGCCCCGGCAGGCTCGGGGTTGCTCGCCCCTGCCTCCTCCAACAGGGTCTCGTCCACCAGGGGCGCCCAGCGGGGGTCGTCGCGCAGCCGCCAGAAGTCGATCGACAGCACGTTGCGGGAGAAGAGGGTCGCGTCGTAGGGGGAGGCGTTGACGCGGGAGGTCTGGCCCTGCGGCCCCAGCTGGAGGCCGGTGAAGCCGAGGCCGCGCGCGAAGGTCAGGAACGCCTCGGCGCCGCGGGAGTAGGGCGAGCCGCGCCCCAGCTCTTCGCCCGGCAGGCTGGGGAAGCTGGGGTCGTGGATCGCCAGGACCACGTTGCGCTTGTCGAGGACGCGCAGGGCCTCTGCGACGGCGTCGGGAGGGGCGCTCACGGGGGCGATTGTAGGGAGGAATCGCCGAGGCCGAAGTCAGGGGTTCTGGGGAGGGGTCAGGGGGCGCTGGCCCCCTCGAGGGCGCGGGCGGCCCCGCGGGGGTGCCCCCCCCGGGGCGGCGGCGGC
>JAWLGW010000498.1:0-5541 GCA_041690735.1 Planctomycetota bacterium | reverse complement strand
GTCACCGAATCGGTCGCCCGGGTGTTCGGCCGCGCCGACCTCGAGCCCCGTGACGCCAAGGCCTGGCACGCGCTCGCCCGCCGCCTGCGGGCCGCCGGTGCCGAGCCGGCCGACGACGCGTCAGCCTAGAAGTAGTCGGGCATCCAGGGAGCCGGACCGGCGAACAGCAGGCTCGCCTTCGCGAGGGCCTTCGGGTCGCCGGTGAGCAAGCCGGCGGTGGCGATCTCGGCGGCGGTGTGGAGGCCGGTGTACAGCGGCGCCAGGCCGCGGACGTCCGCCCGCAGATCGCCGCTGCCGCCGGCCTCCACCGCGGCCCGCCCGCCCGCGACCTGCAGCCGCCACCGCCCGGCGTTCTCGGGGAGGAGGGCGTCGGTCACCTCGAGGTCGAGGGTCAGGTCCAGGGGCTCGGGATAGCCACGGGCGGTCAGCGCCGCCGGCAGGTCCACCAGGCGCAGCATCCACCGCTCGGGGCGGGCGACCGCCTCCACCTGCTCGGGGAGCACCGCGCAGCGCGGGTCGACGGCGGGGCCGCACCACTCCACCTGCCCGCCCACGGTGTGGTGGCTGGAGAGGTGCGCCCACAGGCGGCGCAGGGCGCGGGGGGTCAGCGCGACGAAGTCGCGCACCTCCAGGTCGTAGCGGGCGCTGCCGCCGTCGCGCTGGGCGTACACCACATAGCCCTCGTCGCCAGCCAGGTAGGCGCGCACCGGCGCGCTCTCCCGCTCGCGGACCAGGCGCTGCCAGATCGCGGGGCAGCGATCGAGGAGCCCCGCCCCCGCCGCTGCCCACCGCGCGTACAGCGGGGCCAGCGTGAGGGTGTCCTTGGGGTCGATCGGCCGCAGGGCGAGGTCGTCGCCGGCGCGGACCGCCAGGCTCGGGATCGGCGCCCGATACTGATAGCGGCTCCCCGCCTGCTCGTAGCCCACCGCCCGGTACACGCGCTCCGTGGACGCGTACAGGGCGGACAGCGCCACCCCCTCCGCCCGCAGCTCGCGCAGCGTCTCGCCCACCAGCGTGCGCGCCAGCCCGCGCCCGCGCTCCTCGGGCGGGACCCCCACCGCGGCCACTCCCGCCAGGGGCACGCTGCGGCCGCCCAGCCACAGGCCCATGCGGTACAGCCCCAGCCCTGCCACCACCTCGTCGTCCCGCCGCAGCACGCGGCAGTCCTGCGCGCCGATCAGGGTGAAGAAGGCCCGCGTGTCGGCCGGCGTACCGCCGAAGCACTGGCGGGTGACCTCCTCCAGGCGGACCTGCGCGGCGGCGTCGAGCTGGGTCAGGGCGAGTCGAGCCATGGGATCCCTCCGGGCCGCGATCTTCGCCGCGGCGGCTTTCGCCGGCGAGCCCTGGCCACGCAGCACGCCCTCTCCCGACCGACCGACGCCAAGCGGGTGACGGAGGTCCGGGTTCAACACGAGCACGGCCGCGCCCCCGCAGGCTTCCTGCGCTGGGAAGTGGAGCGCTGCCCGCGCACGCCGCACGCGCCGGCCGGCCGGGTCGGCCGCCTCGACCTGCTGCTGGTCGGCGGCGGCGAGCAGCTCGGGCCCTTGCGTGAGTCGGTGTCGCGCTGGCTGAGCGAGCTCGACTCCGCCTGGAGCTTGGTGTGACGCGGCGCGAGCCGGCGACGCCCGCGTCGCACCACCCCGCCCCGGGGTCGATGGTGCGGGAAGGCCTCGGCGTGAGCCCTGCTCGCGGGCGGCTGCTACGATGGACTCATGACGCAGGGCGAGCAGCACGACGTCGCCAGCGAGCGGGCGCGCCAGGAGGCGGCGGAGCGAGCCGCGGCCCGGCGCGCCTGGCCCGGCCGCCGCGCCACCCTGGCCGACGAGCGGGATGAGCTCGTGCAGGGTACGCCGGCCGAGCGGATCGCCATGGTGTGGAGCATGACCCTCGACGCCTGGGCGCTGAGCGGCAAGCCGCTGCCGGTCTACCGCCGTGAGGACATGCCCGGAGTGGTGATTCGGCGGTGGGAGCTGCGCGAGGGTGGCTGACCGCCCCGAGCTCAACGACGACTTCCTCGACATGCTGCGCGCGCTGCAGGGCAGCGGCGCCGAGTTCCTGGTGGTCGGAGCGCACGCCATGGCCGCTCACGGGGTGCCGCGAGCGACCGGCGATCTCGACCTGCTGGTGCGTCCGAGCGAACAGAACGCTGCACGGGTCGTGACGGCCCTGAGAGCGTTCGGCGCGCCGCTGGCCGCGCACGGCGTCACGCCGGCAGACTTCGCGCAGCCAGGAATGGTCTATCAGCTCGGCCTCCCCCCCAGGCGTATCGACCTGCTCACTGAGATCAGCGGCGTCGACTTCGAGCAGGCCTGGGCGACCCGTCGGGAGATCGAGACGCAGGGGTTACGTCTGCCCGTGATCGGGCTCTCGGCGCTGATCGCGAACAAGCGCGCCACCGGCCGACCGAAGGACGCGGTCGACGTGGAGTTGTTGGAGCGAGCGGCGGCGGCGCGCGACGAGGGGCGGGCGGAGAGCTGAGGCGGAGCGGCTTCGGTCCGGACGCGCCACGGGCGGTGGGCGCGACGTCCGAGAGACGCCACCTCTCGCGCGCTCAGCCCCGCAGCTCGAGCTCGTAGCGCGCCAGCGGGCTGGGGGTCGGCTTGCGGACCAGGCGGACCGCGCGGTTCAGCAGGGGCGAGGGGGTGAAGCCGTCCGCGTCCGCCACCACGCTCAGCCAGTCGTCGGCTCCGCGGCGGTGGACCAGCAGCCGCACGGGGTCCCGCCTCGCATCGACCAGCCACAGCTCGGTGACGCCGGCGGTGAAGTAGCGGGGCGGGAGCTTGCGGTTGTCCTTGCCGGCCGAGCTGTCGCTGATCACCTCGACCACCAGGTCGGGCGGGCCTTCGACCTCGATGTAGCGATCGGGCTTGGCGCTGGCCTTGGGCACTAGCTTCACACGGCCCGCCTGGACCGACTCGTGCAGCAGGACGACCACGTCGGGCTCGACGGAGAGGTTGGCGGCGGGGACGCTGACTCGAGCGCGGTCGGAGTACACGACCCCCCGATCTTCTTCGCGCTCCAGCAGATGGCGCAGGTCTCCCGACAGCGCCACCTTCACCGT
Source organism: Planctomycetota bacterium (assembly GCA_041690735.1). Classification (GTDB taxonomy): domain Bacteria; phylum Planctomycetota; class J058; order J058; family J058; genus JAWLGW01. Next base: position 2,480 of record JAWLGW010000498.1, on the reverse strand, counting down.
GCCGTGGGTGTTGAGCTCTTCGGGCGCCACGTCGACCTCCAGCTCGCCGCCGATCCAGTCCAGGCGACCCCGCTCGGGGAAGTCGTCGGAGTGGACCCAGCGGCGGAAGGCGGCGAGGTCGGCCAGGTCGGCGGGGATCCGCAGCCCCTCGGGCTGCAGCAGGATCGTGGGGCGCTCGGTGCTCACGGTGAGTCCTCCGCCGCAGGCTCCTCGCACTGTACCACCGTCCTCTCGGGCCCGCCCTCGCGGTTCAGCGCAGCACCCTACCCCTCGGCCCCAACAAGAGCCGAACACCCGCGCAGCGTGCGGGATCCGCCGTCCTGGCGATAAATCCTTTGAACTAGGTCGCGCTACCGATGTAATGTCGCCGCTCGCTCTCCCCAGCCTTCGGAGGTCCCCTCATGCGACGAACCCCCCGCGCGCTCGTCGGCGCCGCTCTGCTGCTCGCCCCCACGCTGGCGTTCGCGCAGCCGCTGCCCGAGACGATCCCGGTCGGCAACGGGCACATGACGGTGGGCTTCGAGCTCAAGACCACGACCCACGGCGACGGGCCCGACGGGCGCACCCGGGCCCACTCGCTCATGCGGTACATCCAGCCGGTCGAGGGCTACTCCTGGAGCCCCGAGGCCCGCGAGACCGTGAGCCGGTGGGCCGACCTGTCGATCGCCGAGCGGACGGCGTTCTTCTTCAAGAACTACGCCGGCGGGCACCACTCGACCAACTTCCAGGTCGACACCCAGCGTTACCCCATGCTGGACAAGTCGGTGTCGTGGTACGGGCACATGAACATCCCGCACATCGAGCTGCGGAGTAACCCCTACGACAACCCGCGCGCCGCCATGGAGGAGATGGAGCGGCTCAAGGCGGACGTCCGCGAGACGATCGCCTTCCACACCCACCTGCGCTTCCCCGACACCGTGAACGCCGAGCGGGCCGAGGCCATGACCGAGTGGCTGCGCCGGACCTCGTGGGCGATCTGGCTGCGCCGGGCCGACTACAGCTCGCGGACCGACTTCGTGCTCAAGGCCATGGACAACCAGCCGATCAACGTGGAGGAGCTCCGGAAGGCGCTCACCTCCTTCAGCCGCGAGAGCGCCAGCCCCGAGAAGGACATCATCGAGCGGCGCGGGATCCGCGTGTCGCGCCTGTCCGGCGGGCCCGACGGCGGGACGGCGATCGACATCGAGTTCCGCGGCCTCATGAAGGACACCGACCGCATGCGGCGGTTCATGAGCCTGGCGGGCAGGACCTTCGGCGAGGGCGTCACCGGCCCCTTCGCCTACGGGCCCGACCACCCGATCCGCAACCACGCCAGCGACGGGCAGATCAAGTTCCGCACCTTCGGCTGGCACGGCGAGGGCGCCTGGGAGGAGCGCGAGCTGCGCTACCTGGCCGAGGAGGTGAACACCGGCCGCGAGCGGTTCGGGATCAACACCTCGCTCAGCGAGGCGGAGCTCGCCGAGTCGGTGCGCCGGCTGGCCACCGCCGACACCGAGGCGGGCAAGAAGATGCTCCTCCCCTCGGCCTTCAACTGGCTGTTCATGCCCCTGGAGTACGACCCGGCCCTGCCGGAGGGGGTGCAGGAGCAGGTCGAGAAGAAGAAGGCCGAGTACCTGCGCAAGATGCTCCGCCTGGCGGAGCGGGTGCACGCGGGCGAGTTCGGCCGCCCCGGAGAGGCGAGCTACCAGCCGCTCAAGGTGGCCTCGCGGATCCGGCGGATCCTGCACGACTTCGTCAACGAGTCGTACACCGACGCCAACAAGCGGGGCAAGCTGTTCCAGTGGTACGAGACCTCCCTGTTCACCCCCGAGGAGGTGACCGAGCGCACCGAGCGGTGGCGCAGCGAGACCGGTAAGAACCGCGCCGCCGAGTGGTCCGAGCGCCTGGCCGCCCGCCGCGCCGCCGCGGGCACGGGCGAGGGCTTCGGGCCGCGCCGGAGCGGGAACGCCGCCGCCGAGAGCCCCTTCTGGGACCGGGCGGAGCTCGATCGGATCTTCACCCCCGTGCGCGACGCCGCCGCAGCCCGGGCGACCGAGCTGAGCCGCGTGGCGACCGTGGAGGCCGACCGGGCGCACTTCCGTGACGGCGCCGCCCGGGCGTCCGCCACGACGCTGACCCTCGCGGAGGGCGGCGAGATCGACGCCCGCTACCTGGCCGAGGGGAACACGATCCGGATCACGCCCGCCCTCCTCAACGCGATCGACGCCCGCGCCGAGGCGCTCCCCGAGGGCGAGCGGCCGGCCTTCCGCCGAAAGGCGCTGGGGCTGGTCCTGGGCCACGAGCTGGCGCACGCCTACGGGGTGCAGGGCGAGCGGATCGCCGACCGCGAGGGGCTGCGGGTCATGAACCGGGCGGGCGTCACCGAGGCCCTCACCGAGACGGACGTGCGGCGGACTCTGGAGGCCTTCACCCGCGAGGGCGCCCCCGCCGAGCGGTCGCTGCTGGCGCGGATCCGCGACTTCACACGCTACGGCGCCGAG
>JAWLGW010000497.1:0-5541 GCA_041690735.1 Planctomycetota bacterium | reverse complement strand
GGCGGCGCGGGCCCGGCGCGCCAGCGCGCCGCCGTCCCGCTCCTCGCGCCGCAGCACCTCGAGCAGCAGGTCGACCGCCGCCGGTCGCTCGAGCTCGCCCACGCGGTCGCAGGCCAGGAGCTGCAGAGGGTGGCCCTTCTTGGAGAGGATCCGCTCGTAGATGTCGAGCGCCGCCTCCGCGCGGTTGTTCTGGAGGGCGAACAGGAGGTCGCTCGCCTGGGGCAGCCCCCCCTTGCGGAGCAGGAAGTCGCCGATGGCGTCCAGCGCGCCCTCCTCCGTGAGGCCGGCGGTGGCGGCCACCAGCTGCCAGTACGGCCCCGGGGGGTCCTGCGGCGCCTTCTGCAGCAGGTCGAGCAGCCCCTTGGCCGCGCTGCGGTCTCCCTCCGCCACCACCGCGGCGAGCGCCCGCTGCAGCGCCGCCTCGTCCTTCGCCTCCAGCGCCGCCTGGGCGGCCTTGAGCTCCTGGCGGAGGCTGCCCGCCCACGCCGGCGCGGACAGCAGGACGACGGCGAGCGCGGCGAGGGCGGGCCGGGCGACGGGTCGAGACATGAGCACCTCCGGGAGAGGGGCCCATGCTACCGCTCGAGCTCAGCTCAGGGCGCCGATCAGGCACCACTCGAAGACCAGCCCGAACAGGAGCAGCGCGCCGACGGCGCCGTAGGCGCAGCGCAGGTTCTCGCGGGCGTCGGGCAGGCGGACGGGGGTGGGGGTCATGGCTTCCCTCCTGGTGCCGTCCCCTGGAGCAGCCGCCGGGCCGCCCCGCTCGCTGACCTAAACCCCGCAGCCACGGACCTGGGCGTCCCCACCGGGGGGGTCGCGACGCCCCTCCCGGGGGCCCCCGGCCCTCCCGCCCCGGATCGCGCTGCCCGGCTACCCTCGAAGCATGAGCCTCTCCCAGCTCCTGCGAGCCCGGCTGCGGGATCCTCAGGCCGCCAGCTTCCAGCTCCAGAACGAGGACCTGTGGCTCCTCAGCGGCGCCGACCTGAGCGCCGCCGCCGGGGCCTACGCCGAGGCGCTCGAGCGGGCGGTCCCGGGGGCGCTGCGCGGCCGGTTCGAGGCCGAGCAGCGCGCCTTCCTCAGCTGGGCCCACGGCTGGCTGCGCCGCTACAACCGCGACATTCACCGGCGGCTGGAGGGCTACGTCGCGCTGGGGCGCCTGTGCCACTTCGAGTATCCGTGGCCCGTGGTGGCCATGCTCGGCCTGTGCGCCGTCCTCGACGGCATGAGCACCATGCGGCTGTACGGCCTGCTGGGCCGCGCCGCCGGGCGGCTCGGGCTGCCCCTGATCGAGCGGGTCAGCGAGGGCCTCGACGACGTCCTGCGCCGGACCAACCGGGGGATCTTCGCCGACTCGGTCCCGCTGGTGCTCCTGGCGGTGCGCTGCCACGCCCTGCGCGCCCGCGGCGAGGCCGCGCTGGCCGAGGCCCTCCTCACCGGGCCGCCGCCGCCCCTCCTCGACGAGCACGCACAGGCCCTGGCGCGCCGGCTGTCCCTGGCCCTGGCGGAGGAGGAGCCGGAGGCCCGGTTCCACCTGCTGGCGTCGCTGACCGAGCAGCAGTTCGCCCGCGAGCAGGCGGTCTTCACGCACCAGCTGGGGCTGCGCCCGGGCAGGCAGCCCGCCGCCTACGCATCCACGATCGAGGGGCTCATCTCCAACCCGCGCCGCGTCACCGCCCCCAGCGTCGCCAACGGTTGGCGCGGGCGGCGGGTGGTGTTCCGGGCCCGGCCGCTGCCGGCGGGCTTCGACATGCGCGACCACCACCGGCGGGTGGAGGTGTTCAGCGAGCTGTTCGTGCGCTCGGTGACCGCTTGCCCCGGCGACTACCGGGCGGCCCTGACCTACAGCCTGGGCCGGTTCGGCGGCCGCGGCGACCGCCCCCGCCTCGACCTGCCGCAGGGCGGGACGCCGCCCCCGCGCGCCGACGACTGGGGGCCGGCAGCGGCGTAAGGCTACGCCACCAGCCGGCGCACGTGGCGCGGCAGCGGCTCCACGAAGGGGATCAGCCGCGAGGCGCGGCGGATCAACCCCGCCACTCCGGTGGTCTCGCTCAGCTCGGCCGCCAGGCGCGCCGGCCGGCCGACCTCGGCCCGCAGCCGCTCCGCCACCATCCAGCCCGAGCGGGCGGCGCTCTCCATGGACGAGGGCAGCCCGGTGCGGGTCCAGTCCCCGGCCAGGAACAGGCCCCGGACGGGGCTCTGCACGTCGGGCCGGCGCGCCTCGGTGCCCGGGAAGGGGCAGTGGATCGCCATCGGCACCCGGTTCACCACCGCGTGCTCGAGGCTGGCCACCGCGGCCTCCGGGATGTTCTGGGCCAGCTCCCGCACGGTCTCGGCCACGACCTCCTCGTCGCTCAGCTCCGCCGCCCGGTGGCTGTAGATGATGTTGCTGGCGATCACCGAGGGCCGCTCCGACCAGCCGGTGTTGATGTTCGAGAGGTCGTAGAAGTCGCAGTTGAGGTCGTTGGGCGAGTGGACCCGCGCCCAGAACTGCAGGTCGGTCAGCTTGCGGTCGAACCACAGCTGCACGCTCACGTACGGGCAGGGCTGAAAGGCGACCAGCTCCCGGAAGGCGGGGTACGCCTCGCGCCAGCGCCGGAGCAGGACCCGGCGCAGGGCCTGCGGCGGCAGGGCCGCCACCACCCGGTGCGCGCGGACGCGCCGGCCGTCGTCGAGGATCGCGCCGGTCACCTCCTCGCCGTGGCCCGTCAGCTCCCGCGCCCGCGTCTCGAGGCGCACGTCGACGCCCGCCTGCTCGAGCAGGCGCTGCGCCGGCGGCCCGAACAGGTCCCCCAGGCCGCCGTCGGGGAAGCCGACGCAGTAGTCGTTCTTGCCGATCATGTGGCGGTAGAAGCGCATGAGCGCGCCCGCCGAGCAAACCTCCAGGGGCAGGTTGAGGATCGCCATGGCGACGAAGGCCCACCAGCGGTCGAGCGACCGCTGGGTGACGCCCATGCTCCGCAAGAACGCGGAGGCGTTGATCGCGTCCAGCCGCAGCGCCTCCTCCTCGGTCATCTGGAGGCCGACCAGCCCCACCGCCAGGTTGCTCAGCAGGTCGCGCGGCGTGAGCGCGGCGTCCACCCGCGCGCTGGGCACGAAGTGGAAGGGCGCCGGGAGGGGCGACATGCGGAACACCATCCGCCGCCGGCCCTCCACCAGGGTGATGAACTCGCTGCGCTGCCACACCACCCGCTCGGAGGTGCCGAGGGCGTCCAGCAGCCTGAAGACGTTGGGGTACTCCGACATGAAGATGTGCGGGCCGATCGCCACCGGGTCGCCGGTCTCCTCGTCGGTCCAGCTGCAGGCCCTCCCGGCCAGCCGGCGGTCGGCCTCGAGCAGCGTGACCCGCAGCCCGCTGCCGCGTAGCCCCAGGGCGCAGGCGATCCCCGCGATCCCGCCGCCGATCACGAGCACGTCCGTGTCGATCGCGGCCTCGTTCCCGTCGTGTGATGAGGTCATACCTCAGGTGTAACGGGGCGCTGCAGCCCCGCCAGGAGGGGAGCTGAGGTGTGCGGAGGCGACGCGCTGGATCGTGCGCGTCCGCCCTGCCCTACAGCTCCAGGGGGTCGAGGGGCTGCCCGGCCGCCACGCGCCGGATCAGCTCCTCCACCTGCGCCGCCCGGATCGGCTTGACCAGGTGGGCCGCGGCGCCCGCCTCGTGGGACGCGCGCCGGTCCTCGGCCCGGCCGAAGCCGCTCAGGGCCACCAGCGCCGTCCTCGCCAGGTCGGGCATGGCGCGCATGCGCCGGGCCACCTCCAGGCCGCCCATGCCGGGGAGGCTGATGTCGAGCAGCACCAGGTCGGGCCGGAGGTCCTTGACCCGCTCCAGCGCGGCCTCTCCGTCGCCGGCGACCCACGCCTGCTGCCCCAGCGCCTCCAGCAGCTCGGCGAGCGTGGCGGCGACGTCGACGTGGTCGTCGACCACCAGGATCTGGAGGACCGGCAGCTCCCCCTCCTGCACCCCCTCGGTGAGGACGCGCCGCCGCGAGCGCGCCAGCTCCAGCAGGCGCTCGGGCAGCTCCGCCGCCGGGCACGAGTCGTCGACCAGCCCGGTGGCCAGCGCGCTGCGGGGCATGCCGTCGAACCGCGCCCCCTCCTCGACCAGGACCTGCCCGCCCTGCTCCTTGATCGCCTGCACCCCCAGGGTGCCGTCGGACCCGGCCCCGGACAGGATCACCCCGACGGCGTCCTCGGCGTATTCGGCGGCCAGGGAGCGGAAGAAGGCGTCGATCGGCAGGCTGCGCGGGCTGGGGACGGGCGACTCCAGCCGCAGCTGCCCGCGCTCCACCCGCAGGGTGAAGCCGGGCGGGATCACGTACACGTGGTCTCGGTGCAGGGGCGCGCGGTCGCGGGCCACCTCCACCGGCAGGCCCGTGCGCTCATCCACCAGCGCGGGGAGGATGCTCTCGTGCGACGGGTCGAGGTGCTGCACCACCAGCACGAAGGCCAGCCCGGGCCGCTCGGGCAGGTTGTCGAGGAACGCCTCGAGGCTCTCCAGGCCCCCCGCCGAGGCCCCGATCCCCACCACGACCTGCGCCGCTCGGTCCTGCTCGCTCACGCTGGCGCTCGCCCCGGGCCCGCGTGCCGGGCCACCACGGCCAGCAGCGCGTTCGCCCGCACGGGCTTGACCATGTAATCGTCCGGCTCCAGCAGCGCGCTCTCCTCGCGCACGTCGGCCACCCCCGACACGACCACCACCGGGATGGCCGCCAGCGCCGGGTCCTTCCGCTGCGCGCGCCGGAAGTCCCACCCGTCCATGACCGGCATCATGAGGTCCAGCAGGATCAGGGCCGGTTGGGCGCCGCTCCGCAGGAGCGCCAGCCCCTCGGCGCCGTCGGCGGCCTCGAGGACGGGGTACCCGGCCCCCTCGAGGACCTGCGCCAGACCCTCCCGGATGTCCGGGTCGTCCTCGACGATGAGGATCGGCCTCACGGCCCCGCCTGCGCGACCGGACGGAGCGGCGGGACCCGCACCGCGAAGGTGGCCCCGCCGCCGTCCTCGGAGGAGAGCTCGATCGTGGCGCCCAGGGCGTCCGCCAGGCGACGGACCAGGGCCAGCCCCAGCCCCACGCCGGGGACGTGCTTGCGCCGCCCCCCGGCGAGCTGCTCGAAGGGCAGGAAGATCCGCTGCCGCGCCTCCGCCGGGATCCCGGGCCCGGTGTCGCGCACCTCGATCCTGGCGGCGTCGCCGTGCTCACGGCAGCGCAGCGTCACCGAGCCGGCCGGCGTGTACTTGATCGCGTTCTCGAGCAGGTTCTGGACCACGTGGCGCAGCAGGTGCGGGTCGGTCAGCAGCGGGAGCGACGGCGGCACCTCGAGGCGCAAGGCGAGGCCCTTCCGCTCCGCCCGCGGCCGCAGCTCCTCCGCGATCGCGCGCAGGACCGCGGCCACGTCGCCCGGCTCGGGCCTCGGATCGAGCCGGCCGCTGTCGAGGCGGGCGTACTCCAGCAGCCCCGACACGAGCTGATCGAGGCGCTCGGCGGCGGCGGTGAACTTCTCGAGCCGCTGCTCCACCGCGGGCGGGGCGTCGCGCAGGAGGCGCTGC
>JAWLGW010000496.1:0-5544 GCA_041690735.1 Planctomycetota bacterium | reverse complement strand
GGTGTTCGAGGAGGTCTCGATCACGCTGGACTCGATCTACGCCCTGGACGGGCGCCTCCTCCCGCCGAGCAGGCTGGGCAAGCGCACTCTGGAGCCCGACCTCGCGGCCTTCTCCCGCAGGCCAAGCCGGGTCCTCCTCAGCCCGACAGGCCGCGCCCGCGCCTTCACCCCTGAGGGGCTGCTGCTGGTGATCGAGGTGCTCTCCCGCCGGACCCGCCACAGCGACCTGGGCCGCGGCCGGCGCGACGCCGTCGACCGCTGGCGGACGTATCTCGCCAACGCGGTCCCGGAATACTGGCTCCTCAACGCGGACACCGAGCCCGCCGGCCTGCCCCCGCGCTCGGGCCTGTTCCTGCGCAACGCCGGCGACGCCTGGGAGCCGCTGCCGGTCGAGGGCGGCGTCCCGGTCCCGGGCGCGGAGACGATCCACGGCCTCGCCCCGGTCCAGGGCGGCGTCGTTCGCTCGCAGGCGGTGGCGGGGTTCGAGCTCGACCTCGCCGCCTTGTGGGCGGAGCTCGACGCCTAGCGGCGTTGGCGCTCGACCTCGCGGACCCGTGCGCGGACCCGTGAGCGGACCTGACCGCATCTCCTCAACCAGCGTCGCGCGGGGCGCCAGCTTTACGCCCCGGCGCCCCCGATCTAAGCTCGAAGCAGCGGGCCGGCCCTCCCCCGAGACGTCGGACCCGCCGGCTAGCCTGTTCGGCTCTCGTTAGGGAGGCGCCGTGATCGAGCCCCGCACGCAGGACGCCCCGGCCGGTTATCGGCTGGGCGACCCGATCCCGCTCGAGGATCTGCTGGCGCTCCCGCCCGACGGCCGTCGCTACATCCGCGACGAGCAGGGGAGGCTGGCCCTCATGGCACCTGAAGACGCGGGCGCGCATCGGAACCCGATCGACGAGCTCGCCGCCCTCGCGAACGCGGGCCTGGACCGCAGGCAGTGGAAGCTGCGCCACGAGCCTGGGATCGCCTTCGATCCGATCTACCGCCTCCAGGGCGACCTGCTCCCGCCGAGTCGCCTGGGGCGCCGGACCCTCGAGCCCGACCTGGCGATCTTCGCGGGGGCGCCGGGCCTGCTGTTCCACAGGCCCGGCGGGACCCGCGTCTTCTCACCCCACAACGTCTCGCTGGTCGTAGAGGTGCTCTCGGCCAGGACGTGGCGCTCCGACCTCGGCCAAGGCGACGCCGACGCGGTCGACCGCTGGCGGACCTACCTCGCCAACGGGGTGGCCGAGTACTGGATCCTCAACGCCTGGGGCGTCGAGGTCGGCCTCCCGCCCCGGTCGGCGCTGTTCCTGCGCAACGACGGCGACGCCTGGCGGCCCCTCGACGTCGAGGGCGCGGCCCCCGCTCCGGCTTCGCTCCTCGACCTCGGCGACCTCACGCCGCTGCGCGCGGGTGTCGTGCGCTCGCAGGCCGTGACCAGCCTGACCTTCGACCTCGCCGCCTTCTGGGCGGATCTCGACGTCTAGCGGCCGCTCCCGCCCCGAAAACGCCCCTCCTCGCCCGGCGCCCCACCAGGTAACCTCCTGTTCAGCAGGGGGCTCCTGTGCACGACTCCGACCCCAGCCGGCCGACCCTGAGCGTCGTCATGCCGGCCTACAACGAGCTGCTGACCCTCCGCGAGATCCTGCGGCGGGTCGACCAGGTGCCGATCGACAAGGAGATCGTGGTCGTCGACGACTGCTCGACCGACGGCACCCGCGACCTGCTCGCGACCCTGGAGCGGCGCTGGCCCGAGGAGGACCACCCCCACTCCACCCTGCGGGCGATCCTGCTCCCCCAAAACGGCGGCAAGGGGCGGGCGGTCCGGGCCGGGATCGCGGCGGCCCGCGGGCGGATCACCCTGATCCAGGACGCGGACCTCGAGTACGACCCCAACGACTACCCCAAGCTGGTGGGGCCGATCCTGGAGGGCAAGGCGGACGTGGTGTACGGGTCGCGGTTCGTCGGCACGCCCCGCCGGGTGCTCTACTTCTGGCACTCGCTGGGCAACAAGGTGCTGACCACGGTCAGCAACATGCTGACCGACCTCAACCTGACGGACATGGAGACCTGCTACAAGGCGTTCCGCACCGAGCAGCTGCAGGCGATCCCCCTGCGCGAGGACCGGTTCGGGTTCGAGCCCGAGGTGACCGCCAAGGTCGCCCGCCTGGGCCTGCGGATCTACGAGGTGCCGATCGCCTACCACGGCCGCTCGTACGCGGAGGGGAAGAAGATCGGCTGGAAGGACGGCGTGGAGGCCTTCCGGGTCATGCTGCGCTATCGCCTGCAGGACGACGTCGCCGACGCGGCGATCGGCCGCCAGACCCTGGAGGTCCTCAAGCGCACCGGCGGCTACAACACCTGGCTGTTCCGCCAGCTCCAGCCCCACCTCGGCCGCCGGGTGCTCGAGGTCGGCAGCGGGATCGGCAACCTCTCCCGCCTGCTCCTCGACCGCGAGCGGGCCGTCCTGACCGACCTCGACCCCGACTACCTCCTCGCCCTCGAGCGCGACTTCGGTGCCTTCGAGAACGTCACGGTCACCCCCTTCGACCTGCGCCAGCCGCCCTCTCCCACGATCACCGCCGCCAAGGTCGACACGGTCTTCTCCTGCAACGTCCTCGAGCACGTCGAGGACGACCTGGCCGCCCTGCGCCACATGCGCCAGGCCCTGGTCCCGGGCGGCCGCCTGGTCCTGCTGGTACCGGCCCACCCCTTCGCCTACGGCACCCTCGACCGGGGGCTCGACCACTTCCGCCGCTACGACCGTCAGACCCTCCGCGACCGCCTCACCGCCGCCGGCTTCGAGGTCGAGTCTCTCTACAGCCTCAACGCCCTCGGCCTGGCCGGCTGGTTCGTGAACGGCCGCCTCCTCAAGCGCCGCCAACTCCCCCGCAACCAGGTCGGACTCATGGACCGCCTGCTCCCCCTCCTCGACGCCGAGCGCCGCCTCGAGCTGCCCTTCGGCCTGTCGCTGGTCGCGGTCGCGCGGGCGGGCGCGGGCGCCGCCGCCTCCGCGGGGCGCGGGGCGTCGACGGCCCGACGCGCCTCCACGACGAGGTCCTGACGTCGGCCACGCAGCCGCTGGAGACGCACCAGCGGCTGGCTTTACGCGGTGCCCCGCCGCCGCTAGGCTGAAGCGTGCGAGGTCGTCGGACCTCCCAGGTAACGTTCGGCTCTTGTCAGGGAGCGCGCTCATGGCTCACGCCGCCTCGGTCGACGGCCCCGCCGGCTACCGGCTGGGGGACGCTATTGCCGTCGAGGATCTGCTGGCGCTCCCGCCGGACGGTCGCCGCTATGCGCGCGACGACCAGGGGAGGCTGGTCCTCATGGCTCCCGACGACGGAGGTGCGCACGGCTATCCGCTGGCGCGCCTCGCCCGCCACCTGCACTTGAGCCTCGGTCGGGGCTGGGAGACGCTCCAGGAGCCAGCGATCGCCTTCGAGCCGATCCACGCCCTCGGGGGACGACGGCTCCCGCCCAGTCGTCTGGGGCGAAGAGCCCTCGAGCCGGACCTGGCGGTGTTCGGGGGCCGGCCGCGCCTGCTCCCCCGCACCCCAGGCGGCGCTCGCCTGTTCGCGCCCCACGGACTGGCGCTCGTGGTGGAGGTGCTCTCTCCCTGCACGTGGCGCTCGGACCTGGGTTGCGGCGAGGCGGACGCGGTCGACCGCTGGCGGACCTACCTGGCGAGCGGCGTCCCCGAGTACTGGCTCCTCAACGCCTGGACCGTCGAGGCCGGCCTCCCCCCGCGCTCGGCGCTGTTCCTCCGCAGCGACGGCCAGGCTTGGCGCCCCCTCGCGGTCGACGGCGGCGAGCCGGCCGCCGAGGGCGCTGGACCTCACGGCCTCACCCCGCTGCACGCCGGCCGGGTCCGCTCCCAGGCGGTCGCCGGCCTGTCGCTCGACCTGGCCGGCCTGTGGTCGGAGCTGGACCTCGAGTCGGAGGTCGGCTGAGCGGCCGATTCCCGCCGGACGGGCGGGGCCGAACGAAACACGAGCTCTCCTGTCGGTCCCTGCGGGCAGTCTGCGCGCCGTCGCGGAGGGGAGGCGCTGGTGGGCGCGCTCGATCTGGCGGGGAAGGCGTGGATCGCGGCGGGGGCCGCCGAGGTCGCGGAGCTGGCCGGGCGGTACCGAGCGCGGCGCGCGCGGGTGGCGCGCAAGGCGCTCCCCTGGACCTCGGCCCAGGTGGACGAGCTGCTCGAGGTGTGGCCGCGCCAGGGGCCGCCCGGCCACTTGCACACCGAGGTCCAGGCGGCGCCCAAGGCGGACACCGGCAAGCGCCTGCACGCCTACTGGGCGCTGCTGCACCGCGAGCACCGCGACCTGGCGTCGCTGGTGGTGTGCCTAAAGCGCGGCGCGCGCCAGGGCCGCCCCTCCGGCGAGTACCGGGCGCGGTCCCGCGCGGCCGGGGTGGGCGAGGTGCTGCACTTCCGCTATCGCGTGGTGTGCGTGTGGGAGTGGCAGGCCGAGGAGCTGCTGAAGCGGAGCCGCCCCGGCCTGCTGCCCCTGCTCCCCTTCACGGCGGGCGCCACGCCGGCGCACGTCGAGCAAGCCCAACGCCTGCTCGGCCGCCTCCGGCCCAGCCACCGCGCGGCAGAGCTCCAGGTGACCCTGGCGGCCTTCGCGGGCAACGTGTTCCCGGACGTGGACTGGTTTGCCACAATTCCTCAGGAGGCTCGCATGCGCTCGACCACCTACGACCGAATCCTCAAGGAAGGCGAGAAGCGGGGAGAGAAGCGGGGCGAGAAGCGGGGCGAGAAGCGGGGCAAGGTGGAGCTGCTCGCCCTGCTGCTCGAGGAGCGCCTCGGTCCGCAGGCCGCGCCCTTCCTGCCGCGCCTGCCCGCCGCCTCGACGCGCCGCCTGCTGGAGGTCGGCCGGGCGATCGGGGCCGGCGGGAGCAAGCGGAAGCTGGTGCAGGAGCTGCGCCGCCTGCTGCCGGCCGACGAGTAGCTCGCGCCCTGGTATCGAGGCCAAACTCGGACGCGTCACGCCGTCCGTCACCGACACCCGGCCCCGTCCCCGGATCGTCGCTCGCGCCCCCACCGCCGCTTCTGCTCAGGCGCTGCCCTCGCGGGTGGAGACGGTCAGCGCGCCTCGGCCGCGTCGGCGCCCGGACCGTCCGTCGACGCGTCGCTGCGGTAGATCGAGATCTGCGGGTTGACGTGGCTGAACACCAGCGGCCAACGGGGTGACGAAAGGCGGGGCCGGAAGCGCGCCAACAGCCGCGCCCCCGCGGGAGCGCGTGGCGCGTCGGCCTGCGGCTCCACCCGCACCTGCAGCGGGGCGGTGGCACTCAGGGTGTAGTCGTCGAATTGGATCGGCGGGACGCTGAAGGGCGCGGGGGCGCTGCGACCGACGTCGAGAGCCGCGCCCGCCGGGACGTTGTCGCTGATCCAGCGGGCAGCCTGGAGCCGGGTGGAGCGGGCGGGGACGTCCTCGTCGCAGTGGGCGAGCCACAGGGGAAAGGCCGCCGCGGGAAGACCTGGTCCCGCGCCGCCAGGAGGAGGAAGGCCCACGCCCCAGCGGCGAATAGCGCGTAGGTCCGTGAGGAGCCCACCGCCAGCCC
>JAWLGW010000495.1:0-5544 GCA_041690735.1 Planctomycetota bacterium | reverse complement strand
CGCGGGGGCGGGGGCTACCCTGCCGGGGCGCGCGGCGCGCGCCGCGGAGGCCCCGTGTCCTGGAAGAAGCCCAACCCGAGGTTGACCGAGCTGGTCAAGTGCGGCGGCTGAGCGTCCAAGCTTAGCCCCCAGGTCCTGGGGGCGGTCCTGGATCAGCTGCCGCGCTCGACGCACCCCGAGCTCATCGTCGGCTTCGAGCACGCCTCGGACGCCGGCGTGTTCCGCATCGACGCCGAGCGGGCGCTGGTGCAGAGCGTCGACTTCTTCACCCCGATCGTGGACGACCCCGGCGCGTTCGGCGAGATCGCGGCGGCGAACGCCCTGTCGGACCTGTACGCCATGGGCGCCCGGCCGCTCACGGCGCTGGCCCTGGTGTGCTTCCCCGAGCAGGAGCTCGAGCCGCAGGTCCTGGTGGAGATCCTGCAGGGCGGCGCCGCCAAGGTGCTCGAGGCGGGGGCGGTGATCGTGGGCGGCCACTCGGTGCAGGACCCCGAGCTCAAGTACGGCCTGGCGGTCACCGGGCTGGTCCACCCCGACGAGGTGCGCACCAACCAAAACGCGCGCCCCGGCGACGCCCTGGTGCTGACCAAGCCCCTGGGGACGGGGCTCATCGCCAACGCCCTCAAGGCGGGGCAGGTCGAGGAGCGCGACCCCCGGGTGCAAGAGGCGATCGAGTCCATGCGCGCCCTCAGCGCCGCCGCCTCGGACGTGTTCGCCCGCCACGGCGTCCGCTGCGCCACCGACGTCACCGGCTTCGGCCTGGTGGGCCACGCCCTCGAGGTGGCGCGGGGCAGCGGCGTCGGGCTGCGGCTCCGCCTGGAGGCCCTGCCGGTGTTCCCGCTGGCGCGCGAGCTGGCCGAGGTGCCCCTGGGCGGCGGCTCGCGCATGAACCTGGAGGCCGCCCGCCCCTCGGTCGACCTCGAGGAGGGGGCGCCCGAGCGCGAGGTCCGGATCGCCCACGACGCTCAGACCTCGGGCGGCCTCCTGGCGGCCGTCCCGGCGGACGCGGTCGAGGCCGTCCTCGAGGAGCTGGAGCGCGCCGGCACCCCGGCCGCGGCCGTGGTCGGAGAGGTCGTCGAGGGGCCAGCAGGGCGCGTGGCGCTGTCGCGCTGAGCCGCCGGGGGATCTCGCCGAGCGTCCCCGTTTGCTGGCCTCGCCGCCCGCCGCTTGAACCCGACGAGGCCGGCCGGTGGCACGCCCGACGGGGCTGCGGAATCGGCCCCACCCCCTCTCCGGGCTGCCCCCGCTCTCCAGCGCTTGCGAGGACGGTCGCTCCCTTGCTGGACCGCAGCGGCGGGCTCCTCTCCGGTCGAAGGGAGCGGGGCGCACGAAGAGGTCGCCGGGCGCACGGTCGCAGGAGACGCTCGAGCCCGCTCGTGGAGCGTTGTCGGCACCGACCGCCGGCGCTCCGGGGCGGTCGCCGCTGCTCGACGCGCGCTCGCGCAGAGGAGGTCGAGGAGTGGACCAGGCTCGCGCAGCAGGGGAGGCGCCCGCGGTCGCGCTGGACGCCCTGGAGCACGAGCCGCGCTACCTCGGGATCGAGGAGTACGCCCTGGTGGGCGACACCCGCGGGGCCGCGCTGGTGGGCCGCGACGGGCGGGTCGACTGGTGCGCGCTGGGGCGGTTCGACGCCGACCCCGTGTGCTGCCGGCTGCTCGACGCCGACCGCGGCGGCTTCTTGTCGGTGCGCCCGCCCGTCCCCTGCACCTCGCAGCGGCGCTACCTGCCGAAGACGGCCGTCCTGGAGACGGTGCTCCAGACGTCGACCGGCACGGTGCGGCTGCTCGACTTCATGCCGGTGGGGAGGAACCCGGCCGCCAGCGCTCACGACTACGTGCGCCTCGAGGCGCCCGGCTGGTTCGTGCGGGTGATCGAGGGGCTGGCGGGGCGGATGCGGCTGCGGGTTCGCTGCCGGTCGACCCGCGACCACGGGCGGGACGTCCTGGACGTCCCGCCCGAGACGACGGTCCCGCTGGTCGCCGAGGGCGAGGGGCTGTGGAGCGGGGAGCTCGACGTCCTGCCGGGGCAGCGGCACCGCGTCGTGCTCGGGCACGAGGGGCGGGGCCTGGTGGAGGGCGGCGCGGAGCGACTGCTCCGGATCACGCGCGCCTTCTGGGAGGAGTGGAGCGAGTACTGCGCCTACGGCGGCCCCTACCGGGAGGCCGTGCTCCGCAGCGCGATCACGCTCAAGCTCCTCACCGACTCGCGCACCGGCGCGATCGTGGCCGCGCCGACGACGTCCCTGCCGGAGCGGCCGGGAGGGAGCGAGAGCTGGGACGCCCGCTACTGCCCGATCCCCGGCGCGGCGCCGACCCTGTACACGCTCGACGTGCTGGGCTACCCCGGTGAGGCGCGCGCCTTCGCGCGCTTCCTGAGGCGCCTGGCGGGGACCGAGCCGGAGCGGATCCAGGCCCTGTACCGGGTCGACGGCCGGCCAGCGCCCCCCGCGCGGGAGCTGCTGGAGCTGGAGGGCTGGCGGGGCCATCGGCCGGTGCGGGTGGGCGACCGCGCGGGGCGCGGGGTGCCGGTGGACGCGCTGGGGGACCTCCTCGACTGCGCCTGGCTCGACGCCGGCATGGGGATCCGCCCGGGTGAGGACCTGCGCCGGGAGCTCGCTCGCGTGGCCGACTACGCGGCCGCCAGCTGGCAGCCGGCCGACGCGGGGATCGAGGCGGCGCACGAGCCGCCGCTCCAGCGCGTGCAGGGCGAGGTGCAGGCCTGGATCGTCCTGGACCGCGCCTGCCGCCTCCTGGGCGAGCAGCGGGCGTGGCGCGAGGCCAGGGGCGCGGTAGAGGCGGCGATCCGCGAGCGGGGGGTCGACCCCGCCACCGGGAGCCTCAAGCGCTCCTTCGACGACCCGCGGCCCGAGGCGCCGCTGTTGCTGGTCCGCTGCTCAGGCCTGCCCCTGCCAGCCGGCACCCTGGCCGCCACGGTGGAGCAAGCGGAGCGGCAGCTGCGGCGGGGCGACCTCCTCTTCCCGCAGGCCGCCAGGCGGGAGGACGAGGCGGCGCTCGTCGCCGCCAGCTTCTGGCTCGTCTCGGCCCTGGTCGAGGTCGGACGAGCCGACGAGGCGCGCCAGCTGTTCGAGAGGATGGCGAGGCGGGCGAACGACGTCGGGCTCTACTCGGCGCGGCTCGACGCCGACGACGGCGGGTTCCTGGGCAACTTCCCGCAGGGCTCCAGCCACGTGGCGCTGCTCACGGCGGCGGTCGACCTGGAGCTGTTCGACCGGTACGGCCCTGAGGGGCCGCGAGGGACGCACCTGGGCCGGCTGCGACGGGTGGCGCGGCCTGCCCGCGGGTTCGGCAGCGTCCTGGCGAGGCTGGAGCGATCGTGGCGGACGGGCCGGGTCCGCTCCTCGCGCCGCTCGGTCCTCGACCCGAGCTCCCTCCGGTGAGGGAGCGCTCCCCGCCGGGCAGCGTGGCCCGCTGCGAGAGCCCGGCGCCGTCGCGCGCCGCTCCGTCAGCTCCGGCGGCCGCGGCGAGGAGGCATGAGCTGCGTCTCTACGGCAGCAACTCCCTGCGCGGCTCCTCACCCGGGTGGTTCATGAGGAGCCACAGGAGCTCCGCCAGGTGCAGCGGCGTCCGGCCGGCGCCCTCGCGGATCTGAGCGCGGCAGCTGAAGCCGTCCGCCAGGACCAGCTGGTCGGGCGGCGCCTCGCGCACCGCCGGGAGGAGCTGACGCTCGGCGACGGCCATGGAGACGCGGTACTTCTCGCCCGCCTCGTAGCCGAAGCTGCCCGCCATGCCGCAGCAGCCGGGCTCGGGCTCCCCGACCTCGAGGCCGAGCCGCTTCAGGAGCCGCCTGTCCGGCTCCACTCCCATGATCGAGGTGTGGTGGCAATGGCTCTGGTAGAGCGCCTTGCGCCGCAGCTGGCCCGGCAGCCACTCGTCCCCCAGCTCGCGCTGCAGGAGCTCCGCCAGGGTGAAGAACTGCTTGCTGAGGCGACGCGCGTCCTCGTCGTGGGGGAACAGGTTGACCAGCTCGTCGCGGAACGTCGCGATGCAGCTCGGCTCGAGGCCCACGATCGGCACCCCCGCGGCGATCTCGGGGGCCAGCGCGTCGAGGGTCTCGCGCAGCAGGCGCTTGGCGAGGTGGAGCATGCCGTAGTCGTACAGCGGCCGGCCGCAGCACAGGCTCTGGCGGGGGATCCGCACCTCGAACCCGGCCAGCTCGAGGACCTCGGTGGCCGCCTTGGCGGTCTCGGGCAGGAAGAAGTTGTTGAAGGTGTCGGGCCACAGGATCACCGGGGACCGGCGCGCCCGCGTCGTGCGCGACGCTCCGTTCCGGGGGGGGCCCATGAGCTCACGCCCCCGCACCTTCTCGAACCAGCGCCGGAAGGTCTGGGCGGCGAAGGGCGGCACGTCCCGCTCCTGCGCCACGCCCGCCAGGAGCTTGGCGGCCTCGCGCAGCCCGGGCGTCGTGATCGCCAGGTTCGCCATGCGGGGCGCCGTCGAGGCCAGGCGGGACCACCAGTAGATCAGCCCCATGGCGTAAGCCACGCGCGGGCGCAGCCTCCCCTGGTAGTAGTGCGACAGGAACTCGGCCTTGTAGGTGGCCATGTCCACGTTGACCGGGCAGTCCGACTTGCACCCCTTGCAGGCCAGGCACAGGTCGAGGGCCTCGTGGACCTCCTCGCTCCTCCAGCCCTCCTCGACGACCTCCCCCTGGAGCATCTCGTACAGGACGTGCGCCCTGCCCCGGGTGGAGTGGCGCTCCTCGCGGGTCACGAAGTAGCTGGGGCACATGGTGCCGCCGCCGATCCGGCGGCACTTGCCCACGCCCACGCACCGCTGGGTGGCGAGGGCGAAGCTGTGGCGGTCGTCCGGGTAGGCGAACTCGGTGGTGGGCTCCGCCAGGTGGTGGTCCGCGCCGAAGCGCAGGTTGCCGGTGATGGGGTAGGGGTCGACCACCTTGCCGGGGTTCATCTTCCCGTCGGGGTCCCAGATCGCCTTGAACTCGCGGAAGGCGCGAACCAGGTCCTGGCCGAACATCTTGGGCAGCAGCTCCCCGCGCGCCTGGCCGTCGCCGTGCTCGCCCGAGAGGGAGCCCCCGTAGTGCAGCACCACGTCCGCGGCCTCCTCCACGTAGGCCCGGTAGGTGTCGATGCCCTCCTGGGTGCGGAGGTCGAAGTTCACCCGGGTGTGAATGCACCCGTCGCCGAAGTGGCCGTACAGCGACGCCTGATAGCCGTACTTCCGGTACAGGCGCCGGAGGTCGCGCAGGTAGGCCCCCACGTGCTCGGGCGGGACCGCCGAGTCCTCCCAGCCGGGCCAGGTCTCGAACACCCCGGGGTTCGGGTCCCGGGCCGTCGCGCCCAGCCCCGACTCCCGCACCGCCCACAGCGACCTCTGCACCTCGGGGGCGACGAACACCGCGAGGTCGGTCACCCGGCGGTCCCGCCGCAGCCACCCCGCCAGCGCCTCCGCCTCGTCGCGGGCCTCCTCGGCGTCGTCGCCGCCGAGCTCCACGAACAGCCAGCCCCCGCCCTGAGGGAGCTGCGCGATCGCCTCCCGGTGCAGCCCCTTCACCTCCTCGTTACGG
>JAWLGW010000494.1:4883-5545 GCA_041690735.1 Planctomycetota bacterium | reverse complement strand
ACGAGGCCCACCAGGTCCACCCCGACCTGCCGCTGTACGCCTTCCTGCGCCGGCTGGCTCGCGAGGCCTGGGGCCTGCTGGCGCTGTCGGCGACGCCGGCCAAGGGCGACGTGCGGGGGCTGCTGGGCCTCCTGGGCCTGGTGGCGCCGGAGGTGTACGACCCGGCGGAGCCGGACCGGTTCGTGCGCGCGCTGGAGGCGCGCAACGCGGTGGCCGGCGAGCTGGACGACGCCCTGCGGACGCTCGAGCAGGCGGGCGGCGCGGCGCCCGACGCGGCGTGGGCCAAGGCGCGGGCCGCGCGTGTCATGGCGCTGCTCCCCGAGGACCCGCACCTCGGCGACTTCGCCGCCCGGATCGAGGCCGGCGACGCCGACGCGACGGGCGAGCTGCTGGCCTACGTGCAGGAGTACCACCGCGTCGACCGCCGGATCGTCCGCACCCGACGCGCGACCGTGCGCGCGCTGGGGACCGCCCTCTGCCCCCGGGAGCTGGAGGTGCTCGACTACCCGGCCACCGACAGCGAGTCGGCGCTGGTGCAGCACCTCGAGGGCTCCCCGGCGCCCCAGCGGCCCTCGCCGCTGCAGGACGTGCTGCGCGGCCTGTATCGCCGCCGCGCCTGCACCGCGCCCCTGCCGCTGCTGCAGCTGCTCGAGCGCCGCAAG
>JAWLGW010000494.1:0-4873 GCA_041690735.1 Planctomycetota bacterium | reverse complement strand
GCCGCCTTCGACCCGATGGCCGCCCTCGCCACCGACCCCGGCCCCGCCGAGGAGGAGTACCTGCTGGCGCGGGTGGTCCGCGACGCGCCGCCGCTGCCGGGCGAGGAGGCCTGGCTGGAGGAGGCGATCCGCCTCACCCACGCCTGGATGACCGCCTCCACCCGCGGCTGCGCGCGCACCCGGGCGGCGCTGAGCTGGCTGCGCGCCTCCCGGCGCCGGGGCGGCAAGGTGCTGGTGTTCGCCCAGGACCGCCCCGTGGTGGAGGCGTTCGCCGAGGCGCTCCGCGACGAGCTGGGGCCCGACGCGGTGGGCGCGATCCACCACGGCCTCGACGAGGGGCAGCTGAGCGAGGTGGCCCTGCGCTTCCAGCAGCCCGGCGGCCCCTGCCAGGTGCTGGTCTCGGACGAGCTGGGCGGCGAGGGCCGCAACTTCCAGGTCGCCAGCGCGATCCTCCACCTCGACCAGCCCTGGTCGGCCGGGCGGCTCGAGCAGCGGATCGGCCGCCTGGACAGGATCGGCCGCTCCCCCGACCGCCCGGTGCGCTCGGTGGTCCTGCGGGGACCCGCGCCCAGCGAGCGGGCCCTCATCGCGCTCCACGCCGAGGTGCTGGGGGTGTACGAGCGGTCGCTGGGCGGGCTCGAGTTCCTGCTGCCCGACGTGCAGCGCCAGGTCGCGCAGGCGGCCTGCAGCGGGGCGCAGGCCCTGGGGGACCTGGCGGCGCCCCTCCGTCAGCGGGTCGAGGCCGAGCGAGCCCGCGCCGACGAGGCCTACGAGCGGGCCCTCGACGCCTCCACCCGGCGGCTGGAGGAGGCGGCCGAGCAGGCCGAGGTGCTGGCCTCGGTCGAGGGGACTCGCGACGCCGAGAGCATCGCCCGCTGGGCGCGGCGGCTGGGGATCTCGATCAAGCCCCTGGGGGACGAGCTGTGGAGCGTCTCCTGGAGCTGGGAGCACATGCGCCGCCCGCCGCCCGGGCTGTTGCCCAGCGAGCGGATCCCCCTGGAGGGGCGGGTGCGCAAGCGCGGCACCTTCTCGCGGGAGCGAGCGCTTCAGGACGAGTCCCTGGAGCTGTTCGGGCCGGGGCACCCGCTGATCGACGCCCTGGTGCGCGATCTCTTGCACGAGCGCGAGGGGCGGGCCGCCGTCCTGACCCGCAACCTCGGCCCCGAGTACCACGGGCACGCCTACCTGCTGGTGGTCGTCCAGACCGCCCTGGCCGATCAGGACCTGCCGGCCGGCCTGCGTTATCGCGCCCAGGCGCACCTGTGGTCGCAGGTGCGCACGGCCGCCGTGCGGCTGCGCCCGGGCGGCACGCCGCCCGCCGAGCTGGTCACCGACCGCAAGCTGCTGGCGGCCCTGGAGGGGACCGACAGCTCCGATCGCACCCTCGACCCCGACGACCTCGCCCGCAGCATCGACCTGAGCGCCCTGTGGAGCGCCGCTCGCGAGGCGGTCGACATGGCCGTGGCCGCGATCCGCGACGGGCGCCGCCCGGAGGTCGAGGACGCCGTGGCCCGCCTGCGCGAGGAGCTGGTGGACGACCTGGCGTACCTGAGGGGTGTCGCCGCCCGCGGCGAGGGCGCCGCCAAGGAGGCGGCCGAGGCCGAGATCGCGGCCCGCGAGCGCCTGGTGGCGGCGGTCGAGGGCGAGCAGCTGCACGTGGAGGCGGTGGGCCTGGTGATCGGGCGGGCGGGGTAGGAGGCGCGCTCGCTCACCCGATCTCAGATACCGACAGTCCGCGACAGATCTTGTTCGCGAGTCGGCTCGGCATCTCCGTATGCCTCGGCACGGCTTCCACCGCGCCCGTCTCCGGGTTGCTCCACAGCGAATGGGACCGGCCCTCACGCTTGAGGAAGCACCCGTGCCGCCGCAAGTGACGGAGGAGCGTCCCCCGCTTCACTTCACGACGACGGTCTCACAGACAGCGCCAGGTGGCAGACCACGGAGGCCGTCTTCTCGCCGATCTGCCAGGATGAGCGCTATGGCCTCCGCGAGGCTCTCCCGCGCCTCGTCCTTGCTGCGGCCTTGACCGTTCGCGCCGGGGATCTCGGGGCAGTAGGCGCTGAACCACTCCCCGTCCCGCTCGATTACGGCCGTGAACTCGTTGACCATGGCTCCATCGTAGCCGCAGGAGCCGCGCTCGGGGAGGCTACGCCTTGAGCGCCTCCAGCTCCTGCCACCTGGCGTACAGCGCCTCCACCCTCTGCTGCGCGGCGTGCAGCGCGCTGTAGGTCTCCTCCAGCAGGCGGTGGTCGGCCAGGACGTCCTCGTGGGTGCTCCGCGCCTCGAGCTCGGCGACCTCCTCCTCGGCCGCCATGATCGTCTCCTCCATGCGCTCGAGCTCTTCGCGCTCCTTGTTGGACAGCTTGCGCGAGCGCTCGGGGGAGCGGCTCGGGGCGGGCGCCGCGTCCGGCTGCTTGCTCGACGCCCGCTGGGCGGCCGCCTTCTCGGCCTCCTTCTCGGCCCGCTCGACTCGAGCGCGCAGCCGGCGCCACTGGTCGAGGTCGGCCAGGGGGTGGACGCCGCCTTGCCCGTCGAAGCCGAGGAGCTCGGTGCACACCTGCTCCAGGAGGTAGCGGTCGTGGGTGACCAGCACCAGGGCGCCCGCCAGCTCGAGGAGGCTCTCCTCCAGCACCTCGCGGGTGGGGAGGTCGAGGTCGTTGGTGGGCTCGTCGAGCAGCAGCAGGTCGGCCGGCTGGCGCACCAGGTCGGCGATCAGCAGCCGGGCCCGCTCCCCGCCCGAGAGGGCGCCGACCTTGGTCGCCAGCTGCTCGGGCTCGAACTGGAACCGCTTGGCCCAGCCGGTGACGTGCTGGGCGCGGCCCTTGTAATGAACCGTGTCCCCCTCGGGGGACAGGGTGTCGCGCACGGTCGCCTCCGGGTCGAGGCGGCTGCGGTCCTGGTGGAACACCACCGTCTGCAGGCCATGCGCCCGCGAGACCTCGCCCGCGTCCGCCTCCAGCTCACCCGCCAGGATCGCCAGCAGGGTCGACTTGCCGCTGCCGTTGTCGCCCAGGAGGCCCAGCCGATCCCCCGGTCCGAGGCGCAGGTCGAGGCCGCTGAACAGGCTGCGCCCCCCGCGAGCCTTCGCCAGGCCCCGGGCCACCAGCAGGTCGCGCGAGCGGCGCCCGGTGCTCGAGAACGCGATGTCCGCCGTCCCGCCGGCGGCGTTGCGGGCGCGCACGTCCGCCAGCTCGCGCATGGTCTCGTGGGCCTGCTGGATGCGGTCCTTCGACTTGGTCCCTCGCCCCCGGGGCCCGCGACGCAGCCACTCCACCTCGCGCCGCACGGTGTTGGCGAGGGCCCGCTCGCGCTGGCGCTGGGCGGCCAGGAACTCCTCGCGCTTGAGGAGGAAGGCGCTGTAGCTGCCCGGCACCCGCAGGTAGCCCTCGGGGTAGTGGCGGCCGATCTCGATCACGTGCTCGCACACCCGCTCCAGCAGGTAGCGGTCGTGGCTGACCACCAGCAGCGCGAAGGGCGCCGACTGCAGGAGCTGCTCCAGCCACTCGATCGCGCCCAGGTCGAGGTGGTTGGTCGGCTCGTCGAGGAGGGCCACGTCCGGCTCCTCCGCCAGCAGCCGCGCCAGCGCCAGCCGCTTGCGCCAGCCTCCCGACAGGGCGTCGACCGGCTGCTCGGGGTCGGTGAAGCCCGCCTTGCCCAGCTGGATGCGGGCGCGGGTCTGCCGCTCGATCGGATCGAGGTGTGGCAGCGCCTGGGCCACGACCTGCTCGACCGTGAGCCCCGGCTCGAACACGTCCTCCTGGGGCAGGTACGACAGGCGCACGCCGTGGGCGACCGCCCGCTCGCCGTCATCGGGCGGCTCGAGGCCGGCGAGCACCTGCAGCAGCGTCGACTTGCCCGATCCGTTGGGGCCGATCAGGCCGATCCGCTCGCCCGAGCCGACGGTCAGCGTGAGGTCCGAGAACAGGAGGCGGCCGCCGTAGCTCTTGGTCAGGCCGCGGCAGCTCAACAGCGCGCTCATGCGCGGCGAGTATAGGCGACGGCGCGCCCGGCCGCCGAGTCAGGGCAGGTCGAACAGCAGCAGGTCCGTGGGCGCGAGCGCCGCGATCTCCAGCCGCGCCTCATCGGTGACCCCCAGGCCGTCCCCGGCCTCCAGCCCCACCTCGCCGACCTGCACCCGACCCCGCACCGCCTGGATCCAGGCCCGGCGGCCGGAGGCGAGGTCGTGGACCACCCGGGCGCCGCCGCTCAGCTCGGCGCGATACACCGCCACGTCCTGGTGCACGGTGACCGAGCCCTCGCGTCCGTCGCGCGAGGCGACCAGGGCCAGCCGGTCGCGCCGCCCCTCCACCGGGAACCGGCGCTGCTCGTAGCCGGGCTCCAGGCCCGTCCGCTCGGGGCGGATCCAGATCTGCAGGAAGTGGACCGGGTCGCTGTCGGAGTGGTTGAACTCGCTGTGGGTGATCCCGGCGCCCGCGCTCATGCGCTGGACCTCGTCGGGCCGGATCACCGAGCCCGTCCCCAGGCTGTCGCGGTGCTCGAGGGCCCCCGACAGGACCACGCTCAAGATCTCCATGTCGCGGTGCGGGTGGGCCCCGAACCCCTGGCCCGGCGCGACCCGGTCCTCGTTGATCACCCGCAGCACGCCAAAGCCCATGTGGGCCGGGTCGTAGTAGTCCGCGAACGAGAACGTGTGGTGGGTGTCGAGCCAACCGTGGTCGGCGTGCCCCCGCTGGTGGGCCTTGCGAACGGTGATCATGCGTCCTCCTGCGCCTCGGCGCGGAGGTCCCCAACCGCGAGCGGAGTGCCGCGGGGGCGCGCTTCAGGAGGACGATGGTTACGCCGCGCCGGCGATCGCTTCGATCGAGCGCCGGCGCCACGCCTCGATCACTTCGATCGTCTCCGCGCTCCGCGG
>JAWLGW010000493.1:0-5548 GCA_041690735.1 Planctomycetota bacterium | reverse complement strand
GAGCCCTGCCCCTGCGGCAGCGGTCGCAAGTACAAGAAGTGCTGCCAGCGCTCCACTTGACCTGAGCCAGGACCAGCTCCGACTCGACGCCGCCACCGCTCCGCGCGGTCGTCGGTCCCCTCGCGTAGGCTCGTGGGCCGTGGCCAAGAAGAAGCCCAGGAACGTACACGACCGCGCATTCAAGCGCTGTTCCACCCACCCGAGGCGGCACTCTCGCTGCTCCGCTCAGCGCTGCCCGCGACCCTCGTAGACGCGATCGACCCGGGCTCGATCAAGCCCGGGCCAACGGAATTCTCGAACGACCTGCTTGAGGAGGACCACCGGGACCTGCTCTTCGAGGCCACGATCCGCGGCCAGCACGTCCTGTTCTACGTGATCGAGCATCAGCGGACCGTGCAGTGGTTCATGGCGCTGCGCCTGCTCCGCTACGTGATCGGGGTGTGGGACTGGTGGTTGAGCAAGTACCCCGAGACCAAGACCCTCCCGGCTGTGATCCCCCTCGTGCTCCACCAGGGCGACAAGGCCTGGGACGCGCCGCGGTCCCTCGCCGCGCTCATGGACCTGCCGCCAGACGTCCTCTCCGCCGTGGGCCACTACGTGCCCGCGCTCGACATGGCCCTGCAAGACCTGGGGCCTGCGTCTCCGGCCGAGCTGGCCGAGTTCCCGGGGCCGCCGATCGTGCGGGTCACGCTGACCTTCATGCGGGCCGTCGTTGACCCCCAGGGCGATCCCCTCGCCGCGCTGGAGTTCCTGCAGGACACCCTGAAGGAGCTGCTGGCCCAGCCAGGCGGCCGGTCGAGGCTCTCGGTGGTCCTGAGATACACTGTCCTTGCCCGCCCAGAGCTCGACGTGCGAACTGTCGTGGAGGAGTTTCAGCGGGTGGCCGGGTCCGAGGCCGGTGAGGTGGTCATGAGCACTGCGCAGGAACTGATCAAGGAAGGACGCGAGCAGGGCCGCGAGGAGGGGCAGCGCGAGTTCCTGTCGCTCCAACTCACCGAGAAGTTCGGGGAGCTGTCCCAGGAGATTAGCGAGCGCATCGACGAGGCGACGGCGGACGAGCTTCGCCTCTGGGGCATGCGGCTCCTGAAGGCCGAGAGCCTTGAGGACGTCTTCGGGTCGTAGCTCCGCCTCCTCCCCTACTCCTCCTCCTCCCGCACCCTCTCCAGCGCGCTCACGGCCTCGTGCAGGGCGGCGCGCTCGACGAACACATCGCGCTGCGTGGTGTCGAGGCTCACATGGCCGAGCAGCTTCTGGACGGCGACTAGCGAGGCGCCCTGCTCGACGAGGTGCGAGGCGACCGAGCGGCGGAAGGCGTGGGGGTGGGCGCGGAGGTCGGCGCGGGCCGCGATCTTGGTCACGACGCGCAGGACCTCGTTCGGGATCAGCGGCGTGCCGCCCTCGGTCACGATCGGGCGGCCCTGGTCGCGTCCGCTCCTGGCCAGATGCGGGCGGTCCTCCTTGAGGTAGCGGTCGAGGTGGGGGATCGCGGCGGCGGGGATCGGCAGGTGGCGGAGCTCGCCCCGCTTGGCGCGGCAGACGAGCATCGAGCCGCGAGTCAGGTCCAGGTCAACGACCTGCGCGGCGTGGACCTCGGCGGCGCGGATCCCGAGGCCATAGAGCAGCTCGACCACGGCCCGGTTGCGGAGCGCCAGCGCGCGGCGGTCCTCCACCGGCCGCTCCGCGGCGGACGTCCACCGGCCGCCCACCGGCCGCTCCACCGGCCGCCCACCGGCCGCTCCTGGGTTGACTCCGCGCTCCTCGTGCGGCCGCGTGACCAGCCCAGATCAGCGAGCGGGGGCGAAGCGTCTCGTCGACGCGCTCGGTGGGCAAGAGGTGCCCGCGGCGGTCCGCTTCCGTCGCACCTGTTGAGGTGGTTCGCGCGAGGTGCGCGACCCGCCCAGGGCACGGCTCTGCCCGCAACCTCTCCAGGCCCGGCCGTCTATCCCTACCTCTCCCGGGAAGCCGCTTGGCAACCCGCGAATCCGGCAGCCCTCTTGATTGGCAGCAGCGCGTGACCGCGCCCCGCTGCTACCTCCCCCGCGAGACGCGCATGATCACCCACCGGGTGGCCCAGCGGCTGCTGCGCCTGCGGCCCACCAGCGCCACGCCGGCCCTGGACCTGGTGCGGCGGGCGTTCGTGTACTGCGTCGGCTGGGCGGCGGGGCTGTACGGGGTGCAGATCCACGCCCTGGTCGTCCTCAGCAACCACTGGCACGCGGTGGTGACCCTCCGCGAGGCGAACCTCTCCGACTTCGCCCACCGCGTGCACCTGTTCGTGTCCAAGCTCCTCAACGTGGCTCAGCACGAAGGCGAGAACCTGTGGTCCACGCGCTCCTACAGCGCCGTCCTCCTGCCCACCCGCGAGGACGTCCTCGACAAGCTGGTGTACGTGATCTGCAACGCCGTCGCCGGGAACCTGGTCGATCGGCCCGAAGAGTGGCCGGGGCTGCGCACGACCGCGGGTGACGTGGGGGCGACGGTGCTGGTCGCCCAGCGGCCCACCTGGTTCTTTCGCCAGCCGCGGCCGGACCCAGAGACCGGTGAGATCGACGAGGCGCAGGTGGTGACGCCGGGCGAGGTGAAGGTCGAGATCACCAAGCCGCCGCAGTTCGCGGACCTCGAGGACGAGCAGTTTCGCGCTCTCTTGCAGGAGGCGGTCGACGCCCGGCTGGCCGAGCTGCGAGCCAAGCGCACTCGGCCGCCTCTGGGCGTGGACAAGATCCTGGCCCAGGACCCGCTCAGTCGGCCCGGTCCAGCGCTCCCCGACCGGGGCGTGTCGCCGCGGGTCGCCTGCAAGGACAAGTGGCGGCGGATCGAGCTCCTCAGGACGCTGAGGGCGTTCTTCGTCCGCTACCGCCTTGCCTGGGAGCAGTGGCGGGCGGCCGGCACCGAGGAGGCGCGTCGGGCCGTCGTGTTCCCCGCCGGAACCTACTGGATGCGGGTGAAGTACGGCGTCACCTGCGAGCCGGTGCCCGGTGAGTCCGTCGACGCCGGCGCCGAAGTCGCCAGCCCGCAGCCGGACGCGTCCGCTGGCGCGGCCGAGGACCGGGCCGTCTCGGTACGACCCGCCCCTTCATAGCGTCGCCCCTTGAGCCTCCTCCGCTCCCTCCGCGTGCAGCCTCGCCCGCGGTGGGCGGCCGCATGTACAAGCCGCTGCAGCCCCCTCGCTGCGAAGGAGCCAGCCGGTGGATCTTCACCGGTTGCGCTTCACTTCTGGCTCCTCGAAGCGGACAGGACCCGTCTCCCCCGCTTCGCGACCCCCGACAAGCGGGGGGTTGGCGGAGGGGACAGCGGTGCGGGAGAATCAACCCGGGAGCGGGATTGTGCGTGCCAGTTGTGCTCGCGGGCGAAGATCGTGTGCAGCGCCATGAGCGCCACGTTCTCGTTCACCCGCCCGTCCCCCGCCAGGAACGTGCCCGGGTGCGCCGGATCCTCGGGCAACAGGCCCTCGCTCGTCAGGCGCAGCCGGCCCGTCCCGTCGTGGGTGCGCAGCGTGGCCGCCAGCGTGGGGTCGCTGCCGTAGACCTGCGAGGCGTCCAGCCAGGCCGTGATCACGTTCGGCTGCTGGCGCAGCGTCCCCTCGGGGCCCTCGCCCGTGCCGGCCACGAACCCGGAGCGGAAGAAGGGGATCGTGGCGCCGCCCGTCCCCAGGGGGTCGAACCAGGGGTCCCCCTGCGGCACCGGGATCGGCCAGGGCGTGCCGGCGTCGGGCTCGGTCAGCGACAGGTCGTGGTCGAGGAACTGCCCGAACATCCAGAACAGGTCCGTCGCCTGCCGGCGGTTGGGCCGCGGACCCGGCTGCGCGTGGACCGCGTTCGACACCTCCCGCGGGCCGGGGCGATCGGCGCCGGCGGGGCTCGAGCGCCCGTCGCCGTACGCCGGCGCCAGCAGGCGGCGCAAGGCGCCCCCGGCGCGGCCGGCCGAGGTGGCCCGCAGGCTGTTCCCCGCGCCGATCGCGGTGCGCGCCTCGCCGCCCAGCAGGGTGTCCAGGGCCAGCAGGGTGGGGGTCGCCACCGGCGCGACCTCGGCGGGGCGCGGCACGATCACCAGCTCGAACCGCGCCGCCCCGGCGGGGCCGGCGGCCTCGAGGAGCTCGAGGCTGGCGGCGCCCACCCGCGCGTTGCCCGCGAGGTCCACCACGGTCACCTCGAGCAGGTGCCCGCCCGCCGCGGGCGCGGGCAGCGTGGCGGTGGCCTCGGTCGCGCCCACCATGAAGGCCGAGGTGATCGGCTCCCCGTCGAGGGTGGCGCGGAACCGGCTCAGGTCGATCCCGCACCCCTGACCCTGCACGGGGTCGCCGTACGTGGCCCGCAGGGTCAGGGTCTCGCCCCGCTCCAGGGCGGCCCCCTCGGCGGGCTCCAGGGCGAGGTCGGGCGGCGTCAGGTCGATCCGGAAGCTGCGGACGGCCTGCGCCTGATTGCCGGCCCGGTCGGCGACGGTGACCTGCAGCAGGGCCTCGCCTTCGATCAAGGCCTCGGCGGGCAGGTCGCCGAGGGCCGCCTCCGCGCCGTCGCCCTCCACCGCGAAGGCCGACGTCACCACCGCCTCGCCCAGGCGCACGGCCAGCGAGCTCGGCTCGACGCCCGCGCGACGCAGCTCCCCTCGCTCGGCTGCTCCACTGCGAGCGTCGGCGGGGTGGTGTCGATCACCTGCACCACGAACGTCGCCTTCGCCGTGTTGCCCGCCGCGTCGGTGGCGGTGCAGGTGACGGTGGTCTCGCCCAGTGGGAACAGCGCTCCCGCAGGCGGCTCGCACACCACCGTCGGGGCGGGGTCGACCGCGTCCACCGCCGCCGGCTCGGGGTAGGTGACCACGCTCCCCTGCGGCCCCTGCTGCTCGACCACCAGGTCGGCCGGCTGCTCCAGCTCGGGCGGGGTGGTGTCCACCACCGTGACGGTGAAGGTCACGGTCGCGACGTTGCCCGCGGCGTCGATCGCGGTGCAGGTGACGGCGGTGGCGCCGGGCCCGAACAAGGTCCCCGAGGGCGGGTCGCAGCGGACGACCGGCGCGGGGTCGACGAGGTCGCTGGCCGCGGGCTCGGGGTAGCTCACCACCGCTCCCGCGGGACCGGTCTGCTCCACGACCAGGTCGGCCGGCTGCTCGAGCTCGGGCGGGGTGGTGTCGACCACCGCGACCGTGAGCCGCAGGCGGCTGGCGTTGCCCGAGCCGTCGGTGGCGACGCACTCCACCGCCGTGGCGCCCAGCGGGAAGACGCTGCCGGGCGGCGGCGCGCACACCACGGCCGGCGCGGGGTCGCAGGCGTCGCGGGCCGCGGGGACGGGGTAGGCGACCGCCGCGCCGTCGGGGCCGGTCGCCTCGCCGACCGCCTCGGCGGGGTGGTCCGGGTCGCCGCGCACCAGGGCGGTCGGGGCGGCCGGGGCGGCCGGGCCGCCGCTCACCACCAGCAGGTCGGGGCGGCCGTCGCCGTCGACGTCCCCCTGGGCCAGGTGCTGCGGAGCGCCGGCGAACGCCGCCAGCGGCGCGGGCGGGGCCCCCCCCCCCCCCCCCCCCCCCCCCCCCCCCCCCCCCGGGGCGCGGCCCCCCCCCG
>JAWLGW010000492.1:0-5551 GCA_041690735.1 Planctomycetota bacterium | reverse complement strand
CTGGGGCGGCAGCGCCTCGGCGTGGGGCGTCACGGCGGGCTCCCGCTCGCGCGCCAGGAAGCGCAGGTCGCGCGTCCCCTCCTGCGCCAGCCAGGACGCTCCTGCCGCGCGCCACGACAGGGGCGCGTCGAGCAGGGGCGGCTGGACGGGTGGCGCGCCGACCAGGACCTCCAGGAACGCGGTCAGGCGGCTCAGCTCCTGGGCGTCCGGATCGCCGCCCCGGCGCGGGGCGGGCGGGCTCCCGCGTACGCCCTGCGCCGCCTCGAGGGCCGTGAGGGGATCCCCTTCCGCGAGCAGGCAGTGGCGCGCCAGCGCCAGCCGGACCGCAGGCGTGTGCGGCCAGGCCCGCGCCGCCCGCTCCAGCGCGGCGCCGAGATCCTCCCCGCGGGCGGCGGCGAGCTCCGCCTCGAGCAGGTCCACCTCGGCGGACGGGCCGCGCCGCGCCCGCTGCTTCAGCAGCCGCGCCGCCTCGTCCAGGTCGCCCTGTGCCAGCCGCGAGCGGACCAGCAGCTCGAGGGCCGCGTCGTCGGCAGGCGCCTCGGCGAGGATCGCCGCGCCGATCGCGTCCACCTCGTCGAAGGCGCCGGCCTGCAGCAGCGCCTGCGCCTCGTCGAGCCTCGCCGCGCGGTCGCCGGCCGCGGCCGCTCGCCGCAGCGCCGCCGCCGCCTCCCGGTGCCGGTCGAGGTCCGCCAGGGCCGCCGCCGCCGCCCGCTCCCCCGCGACGACCTGCGCCGGCGCCTCGGCCAGCGCCACCGCACGCTGGGCGTGCTCCAGCCGGGCGACCGCGCCGCCGCCGGAGCTGATCGCCAGGGCGAGGTGGGCCTCACGCCGCTCCTCGCGCAGGCCGTCCGGGTGCTCCCGTTCGGCCGCCGCCAGCTGCTGCGCGACCCCCTCCCAGCCCACGCCGTCGCTGGCGGCCTTGCTCGTGAGCCGGCGCAGCTCGCCGGCCGCCCGGGCCGCCGCCGCGCGACGGGCGGTGACGAGGACGCCCGCCGTCGTCACGGCCAGGGTCGCGGTCACCGCCAGGGCGATCGCCACCGTCGCGCCCCTGCTCGCCCGCCGCCACACCCGCAGCGTGTTCCACCGCGTGGTGCTGGCGGAGACCGGGCGGGCGGCGAGGGCGCGGTCGAGGTCGTCGGCGAGGGCCGCGCCGTCGGCGTAGCGATCGGCGGCGTCCCGCGCCAGGCACTTGAGGCAGATCGCCTCCAGGTCGCGCGGCACCTTGCGGCCTCTGCGGCTGGGGAGCCCGGGATCGGCGGCGAGGATCTGCCCCCACAGCTCGAACATGCTGCTCCCCTCGAAGGGGTGCTCGCCGGTGAGGACGCGGTACAGGATCACGCCCAGGGCCCACACGTCGGTCGCCGCACCCACCCGCCCGGCGTCCCGAGACACCTGCTCGGGCGCCATGTGGAGGGGGGTGCCTACCACGGCGCCGGTGCGGGTGAGCGCCTCGAGGCCCTCCGCCCAGGCGAGGCCGAAGTCGACCACCCGCGGGCGCCCGGCGCGATCGATCAGCACGTTGTCGGGCTTCACGTCGCGGTGGACGACCCCCTGCGCGTGGGCGAAGCCCAGCGCCCGCGCCACCTCCGCCAGGACCCGCACCGCCTCGGCGCGGTCGGCCCGCGGCAGCCAGGCCTCGAGGGGGGTCGCCCCCTCGACCAGCTCGTAGGCTAGGTAGGGCTGGCCATCGACCTCGCCCGCGTCATGGATCCCCACGATCCCCGGGTGGCGCAAGGCCGCCGACACCTCGCCCTCGCGCAGCAGCCGCTGCCGGGCCTGCTCCGACAGGGCGCCGCTGAGCACCTTGAGCGCGACCACCCGCCCGCCGGCGAGGTCGCGGGCGCGATACACCGCCCCCATGCCCCCGCGTCCGAGCTCCGACTCGACCACGAAGGGGCCGAACCTGGCGCCCGGGAGCAACTGGCGCGGCGCGCCGCCGGACCCCGGCGGGGCCGGAGTCGGACCTCGAGGCGTCGCGGGGCCGGGCCAGCCAGAGGCGCTCATGCGGGCATTGTGGCAGAGGGGTCGCGCGCCCGAACCCCTCCCTGCAGGCCCCACCCTGCTGCCGCGAGCGCTGGAGGCTGTAGCAAGAACGCAGCCGCGGGAGCACGAAGGGATCGAACACGGAACATCGACAGCAAACAGAGAATGACAACAGGGAAGGGCTCCGCTGGAGGAAACCAGCTCGCGCTCCGAGGACGGGACGTTCGCTGCCCCAAGGACACTCCCTGGTGATACTCCGTGTTCTGCTCCTGCCGTCTTGCGACGGCCTCGCCGGCGTCGGACCGACCGCTATAGTCCCGGCATGAACGGCGGCCCCGAATCCCTCCCGAACGGGTCCCTCCCGAACGACTCGGCGGCGCGCGCCCGCGAGGTGCTGCGCGAGGTCTACGGCTACGACACCTTCCGCCCTCACCAGGAGGAGGTCGTCGCGCACCTCGCGGCGGGCGGGAGCGGGCTCCTGGTCATGCCGACCGGCGGGGGGAAGTCGCTGTGCTATCAGCTGCCGGCCCTGCTGCGCCCGGGGGTGGGGCTGGTGGTCTCGCCGCTCATCGCCCTCATGCAGGACCAGGTGGCGGCCATGCGGCAGCTGGGGGTGCGGGCGGCGTTCATCAACTCGTCGCAGGCGGCGGAGGAGCAGCGCGAGGTCCTGGCCGCGGCGCGGCGGGGGGAGCTCGACCTGCTGTACGTGGCGCCCGAGCGGCTGGTGCTGCCGTGGTTCCTCGACGCCCTGAGCGCGCTGCGCCTGGCCCTGGTCGCGATCGACGAGGCCCACTGCATCTCCCAGTGGGGCCACGAGTTCCGCCCCAGCTATCGGGAGCTGGTGGTGGTGCGCGAGCGGTGGCCCGAGGTCCCGTGCCTGGCGGTCACCGCCACCGCCGACGCGCCCACCCGCCGCGACGTGGTGGCGCAGCTGCGCCTCCCGCCCGAGCGCGTGTTCGTGACCGGCTTCGACCGGCCCAACCTCACCGATCGGGTGGAGATCAAGGACCGGGCCGAGCAGCAGCTGCTCCGGTTCCTCGAGCGCCACCCGGGCCGGTGCGGCGTCGTGTACTGCGCCACGCGCAAGCGGGTGGAGAAGGTGGCCGCCCTGCTGCAGGGGGCGGGACGCAACGCGCTCCCCTACCACGCCGGCTTGCCGGGCGAGGTGCGCGCGGCCCACCTGGCGCGCTTCCAGCGCGAGGACGACCTGGTGATGGTCGCGACGGTGGCGTTCGGCATGGGGATCGACAAGCCCGACGTGCGGTTCGTGGCCCACTACGACGCCCCCAAGAGCTTGGAGGCGTACTACCAGGAGTCGGGCCGGGCGGGCCGGGACGGCGAGCCCGCCGACTGCTGGCTCGCCTACGGGTGGGGGGACGTGGCGCAGCTGCGGGCCCTGATCGGCGAGCCGACCGAGGCGACGCGCCACCGGTGGGGGGAGCTGCGCAAGCTGGAGGAGATGATCGGCTACTGCGAGAGCGCCGCCTGCCGCCGGCAGGTGCTGCTGGGCTACTTCGGCGAGGCGCGCGAGGAGGCCTGCGGGCGGTGCGACAACTGCCTGGAGCCGGTCGCCACCTGGGACGCCACCCGCCCGGCGCAGATGCTGCTCTCGGCCGCCCTGCGCACCGAGGAGCGGTTCGGCGTGAACCACCTGATCGACGTGGTGCAGGGGCGCGACACCGACAAGGTCCGGCGCTTCGCGCACGACCGGCTGCCGACCTTCGGCGTCGGCCGGGAGCTGGACAAGCTCGTGTGGCGCTCGGTGGCCCGGCAGCTCGTCGCGCGCGGCTTGCTGCGGGTGGACGCCGAGCGGTACGGCGCGCTGCGGGCGACGCCGGCGGCGGTGCCCGTCCTCAAGGGCGAGGCGCAGGTGGCGCTGCGGGAGGAGCGGCGCCGGGCCCCGGGGATCGCGGCCAGCGGGAGCCGCCGGGCGAGGCGCGAGGCGGCGGCGGCGGCCCAGGACCTGGCGTACGACCCCGCGCTGTTCGAGGCGCTGCGCGCCTTGCGGCTCGAGCTGGCTCGCGAGCAGGACGTGCCGCCGTTCGTGGTGTTCCACGACCGGACGCTGCGGGAGCTGGCGGCGGCGCGGCCGCAGTCCCTCGACGCGCTGGCGAGCGTGCGCGGGGTGGGGGCGGCCAAGCTGGCGCGGTACGGTGAGCGCGTGCTGGCCGCCCTGCGCGAGGGGGCGGGCCCTCCCGAGGGCTGCTGAGCCTGCTCCCAAGGGGCCCTTGGGATTGCGCTCTTGACAATCACGGGCAGGATGCGCGGCGGGGAAGGGTCGCCGTCCGGCCGGAGGGAGCATGAACCGACTGGAGCGACGTTCGATCGAGCTCGGCTTCTGGCACGACCGCGTGCCCGCGGGCACGCACATGTGTCAGCTCTATGCGGACGACGCCGAGCGACAGCTGGTCGCAGCCCGGTTCCTCGAGGAGGGGGCGCGGGCGGGAGAGAAGGTCCTGTACGTCGGCGACGCCGTGCGCGGGGACGACGCGCGCGCCTGGCTGGCGGAGGGCGGCTGCACCGGGTGGGCGGAGCGCTGCGACATCCGAACGGCGCAGGAGACGTACTTCCCGCAGGGCTCGTTTCGCCGCCAGGAGATGCTCGACCTGGTGCGCGACTTCTTCCTGGAGGCCCTGCGCGAGGGCCACACCGGCGCGCGCGGAGCGGGTGAGCTGAACTGGTTCCTGCGCGGCGGGGTCCCCGGTGCCGAGGAGGTGCTGCTCTACGAGGCGCAGCTCAACGACGTCCTCGCGGAGCACCCCTACACCTCGATCTGCCAGTACGACGCGCGGTTGCTGGACGGCGCGACGCAGCTGGAGATCCTGCAGGTCCACCCCTACGTGATCGTGCGCGGTCAGGTGGTCCAGAACCCGCACTACCTCGACTCGGGCGAGCTCCTGCGGCGGCGAGGGGAGGCGACCGCTCCTAGTGCTTGACGTCGCTCGGGAGCCGGACGTCGGGGTCCTCAGCCTGCTCTGCCTGGTGCAGACGACGTTCTCGCTGCAGCGGGAGCCGTCCGGCCTGGCCGACCTGCTCGAGGAGACGCTCCGGCAGGTGCCGGGCGTCTCCGGGGTGGAGGCGCGCATCGGCTGCCGCGCTCGTCCCGCCCCCCTCGCAGCGGAGTCGAGCGGCGTCCTCCGCCGGCTCGCCCTCTCGGCGGGGGCCGCCAGCCACGGGGTGGTCCGGATCGCGCTCGAGGACCCGGGGGCGTTCGAGGTGTACGGGCCCTTCGTGCAGAACCTGCTGCTGTCGGTGGCGACCGAGCTCGAGGCCCGGCTGCGATCGCAGCGCCTGGAGCGAGCCGAGCAGGAGCTGCGCCGCACGCACGATCAGCTGCGCCTGGCGCTGCAGGCGTCGGAGGTCGGGACCTGGGAGCACGACCTGGTGTCCGGAGAGCTCCGGCAGGACGAGCGGTGCCGCGCGATCTTCGGCCTGCCCGCCCAGGGCCGCCTCGACTCCGTGCAGGCCCTCAGCGCCATCGAGCCCGCCGACCGCGCGGCGGTCGAGGCGCGGGTCCAGCGCGCGCTCGACCCTGCGGGCGACGGGCGGTTCGAGGTCACCTTCCGCC
>JAWLGW010000491.1:0-5561 GCA_041690735.1 Planctomycetota bacterium | reverse complement strand
CTAGATGTACGACGCGATCATCATCGGCGCGGGCATGTCCGGCCTGGCGGCCGGCATTCGCCTGGCCATGTTCGACAAGCGGACGCTGATCCTCGAGCGGCACTACCTGCCGGGCGGGCTGAACTCGTACTACCACCGCCACAAGCGGGCGTTCGACGTCGGCCTGCACGCCATGACCAACTACGTGCCCCGGGGCGCGAAGCGGGCGCCGCTCACCAAGCTGCTGCGCCAGCTGCGCGTCCCCCACGAGGCGTTCGCGCTCCGCGAGCAGCACGGCTCGGAGGTGCGCTTCCCCGACGTGCGCCTCCCCTTCACCAACGACTTCGAGGTGCTGCGCGGGGCGGTCCGTGAGGCGTTCCCCGCGCAGATCGACGGGTTCGACAGGCTGGTCGCCCACATCGACGCCTACGACGACCTCAGCCTCGACGCCCAGCCGCAGCCCTCGCGGCCGGTGGTGGAGTCGTTCGTCTCCGACCCGCTGCTGGTCGACATGCTGTATTGCCCGCTCATGTACTACGGCTCCGCCGAAGAGAACGAGATGGAGTTCGGGCAGTACTGCATCATGTTCAAGAGCATCTTCCGGGAAGGCTTCGCCCGCCCCGAGGGCGGGGTGCGGACGGTGATCAAGGTCCTCATGGACCGCTACAAGGCGCTGGGCGGCGAGGTCCGCTTCCAGCGCGGCGTGGAGAAGATCCTCACCCGGGACGGCCGGGTGCGCGGGGTGCGGATCGACCCGGTGCGCGGCGTCACCAAGTCGGCCAAGGCGAACCAGAGCGGCAAGCCGGCGCCCAAGGCGCTGGAGGGCGGGGCCGAGGAGCTGGAGGCGCCGGTGGTCCTGTCCACGATCGGCTACCCCGAGACCCTGGCGATCACCGAGGGGCTGCCCCCCCTGCCGGCGGACGAGGCGCCGGTCGGCACCATGACCTTCATGGAGTCGATCATGTGCCTCGACCGTCACCCGCGGGAGCTGGGGCTCGACCAGACGATCGTGTTCTACAACGACTCCGACCGGTTCGATTACCGCCCCGCCGACGACTACGCCGACCTGCGGTCGGGCGTGGTGTGCGTCCCCAACAACTACCACCACGACCAGCCCCTCGAGGAGGGGCTGCTGCGGGTGACGAGCATCGCCAACCACGACAAGTGGGCCGCGCTCCCCAAGCCGGAGTACCGCGAGACCAAGATGGAGTGGTACCGGGGCCAGCAGCAGAAGCTGGTCGACATGTTCGGGGTGGACTTCCGCCCGCACGTCACCTGCGAGGACGTGTTCACCCCCACCACGGTGCGCTTCTACACCAACCACCTCAAGGGGGCCATCTACGGCTCCCCCAAGAAGATCAAGAGCGGGCTGACGCCGATCGAGGGGCTGTTCCTCGCCGGCACCGATCAGGGGTTCCTGGGCATCGTGGGCGCGATGCTCTCGGGGATCTCGATCGCCAACGCCCGCGTCCTTCAGGCAGGAGCTTGAGCATGCCACCCAGGGACCACCTCAAGGGGATCAAGTCGAGCTACGACGTGATCGTGATCGGCTCGGGCCTCGGCGGCCTGACGGCCGCCAACCGCCTGGGCCGCGCCGGCCACTCGGTGCTGCTGCTCGAGCACCACTACCAGCTGGGCGGGCTGGCCACCTTCTTCAAGCGGCGTAACCGGCGGATCTTCGACATCTCGCTGCACGGCTTTCCGTTCGGGATGAAGAAGGCCTGCCGCAAGTACTGGAGCAAGGAGATCGCGGACGACATCGTGCGGGTGCACGGGATCCGGTTCGAGAACCCCCAGTACAACCTGGTCACCGACTTCGACAAGAGCGACTTCACGCGGCTCATGGTCGAGCACTTCAAGGTGCCGCGCGAGACGGTCGACGCCTTCTTCGCCGAAGTCAACGCCATGGACTTCTACGACCGCAGCACCATGACCACCCAGGAGCTGTTCGACAAGCACTTCCCGGGGCGCAACGACGTGGTGCGGTTCCTCATGGAGCCGATCACCTACGCCAACGGGTCGACGCCCGACGACCCGGCGATCACCTACGGGATCGTGTTCTCCAACTTCATGTCGAAGGGCTGCTACATCTACCGCGGCGGCACCGACAAGCTGCTCAAGCTCATGCGCGCCGAGCTGGAGAAGAACGGCGTCGACGTGCGGATCATGGCCTCGGTCGAGCAGGTGATCGTCGAGGGCGGCCAGGCCAGGGGCGTGGTGGTCAACGGCAAGGAGGTCCGCTCGCAGGTCGTGCTGAGCAACGCCAACCTGCTGCAGACGATCCACCAGCTGGTGGGGGACGAGCACTTCGACGCCGACTTCATGCGCGAGGTCGACGACGTGCGCCTCAACAACAGCTCGACCCAGGTCTACCTGGGCCTGGCCGACGGGGTGACGATCCCCAACATCGGCGACCTGCTGTTCACGTCGACCCACCCCACCTACTGCCCCAAGGCGCTGCTGGCCCAGCCGGCGACGTCGCGCACCTTCTCGGTGTACTACCCCGACATTCGCCCCGGGGTGACGCCCGAGCGGACGGCGATCGTGTCCTCCACCAACGCCTGGTGGGAGGACTGGCAGTTCGACTCGGACGAGGAGTACGCCGCCGCCAAGGAGGCGCTCATCGCCGAGACGATCGACGTGCTGGAGGAGAAGTATCTGCCGGGGATCCGCGACAAGATCGAGTGGAAGGAAGCGGCCACGCCGCGCACCTTCAAGCGCTACACCCGGCACTGGGGCGGGGCGAGCTTCGGCACCAAGTTCGAGGGCCTCAAGATCAGCATGAACCTGCAGGAGCAGGTGCGGGGCCTGTTCCACGCCGGCTCGGTGGGGATCATCATGTCGGGCTGGCTGGGCACCGTGAACTACGGGGTGATCCAGGCCCACAACGTGCAGAAGTACCTGCACGGCGCCGAGGTGGCGGCCCGATGAGCCGCGAGCAGGTCCTGGCGACGATCCCCCACCGGCCGCCCTTCCTGTGGGTGGACGAGGTGGTGAGCCAGACCGAGGACCGGATCGTCACCCGCAAGCGGGTCGACCCGGCCGAGCCCTTCTTCGCCGGGCACTATCCGGACTTCCCCATCACCCCCGGCGTGCTGGTGTGCGAGGCGATCTTCCAGAGCGGCGCGATCCTCCTGGCCACCCGGGCCAAGGAGCACGTGGCGGCGGGGCTGGTCCCGGTCATGACCCGGATCAAGGACACCCGCTTCAAGGCCATGGTGCGCCCGGGCGACGTGCTGGAGATGGAGGTGGAGCTCAAGGACGCCCTCGACAAGCTGTTCCACCTCAAGGGCAAGGCGAAGGTGAACGGCAAGCTGGCGGTCTCGACCAGCTTCGCCTGCGCGCTGGCGCCCAAGCCGTCCGATTCGAAGTCCGGGGAGTAGCTGAGCCATGGCCGACTTCCTGCAGCTGGAGGGCAAGCGGGTCCTCGTCATGGGCGTCGCCAACCGCAAGAGCGTCGCCTTCCACGTGGGCAAGGTGCTGCGCGAGGCGGGGGCGCAGGTCCTGTGGGCCTGCCGCTCGCAGGAGCGGTACGAGCAGCTGCGCAAGAAGCTGATCCCCGACGAGCCGCTGTTCGTGTGCGACGTCGAGCGGCAAGAGGAGATCGACGCCCTGGCGGCGGCGGTGGGCGAGCACGCCCCGCTGCACGGGTTCGTCCACTCGATCGCCTTCGCCAACTACTCGCAGGGCCTGGTGCCGTTCCACCAGACGGTGCGCGAGGACTTCCTGCAGGCGGTCGACATCTCCTGCTTCTCGCTGGTCGCCTGCTGCAACGCCCTCAAGCCGCACCTCGACCCCGACGCCTCGGTGGTCACGATCGGGATCTCCACCACCGAGATGGCATCGCAGAACTACGGGTACATGGCCCCGGTCAAGGCGGCCCTCCACTCGGCGGTGGTGTTCCTGGCCAAGAGCTTCTCGCAGGACACCCGGGTCCGCTTCAACTCGGTGCGGGCCGGGCTGCTCAAGACCAGCGCCTCGGCGGGGATCCCCGACTACGTCCCCAACTACCTGTTCGCCGAGCAGGCCACCCTGCGCAAGAAGGCGGTGGAGACCGAGGAGGTCGCCGACGTGACCGCCTTCCTCCTCTCGCCCCGCTCCAGCGGCATGAACGCCCAGGGCCTGGTGATCGACGCCGGGATGCGGACCAACTACTTCGACAAGGAGATCGTCTCGCGCGTCACGCGTGTGGACGGGTGATCCGTCAGGTATAGATATCGAATGAGCACGACCTCGGAGCGAGCCATGAGCGAGAAGCGGCGCATGACGGGCGAGATCTACGGGCTGCGCGGCTGGTTCCAGCACGGCGAGGTGGTGGATCACATCCCCCGCGGCGCCCTGGTCGAGGTCGACAAGGACGCCAAGGGGTATCCGCTGCTGCGGGCCTACGGGCGGGTGTACCCGCTCACCGCCTCGTTGCTGTACGACGTCCGCCAGCGGTCGGAGCCCGTCCGGGACTAGAGGCCGAGCTGCGGCCCGCGCTCACCACCTCCGTCGCCACCGCGCTGTCGGGCCGCCCGGCCAGGAAGGCGCGGGCCTTGACGGTGGTGGTCTTGCGGAGCATGAGCGGACGGGTGTAGCGGGGCGAGGCGGCGGTGGGCTCGCTCCCGTCGAGGGTATAGCGGAGCTCGGCGCCGGGGGTGGCGCAGGACAGGATCGCCACCCCGACCCGCCAGCTGCGGACGGTCCGGATCGTAGGCGTCGCCGCCGGGGGCTGGCCGCCGGTCACCTCGACCCGGCTGGCCGCCAGGGCCTGCTCGATGGCGGCGGCGTCCCCGCGCAGCACCAGGTACTTGGGCTCGCCCGTCAGCTCCACCCGGGTCCCGCTGGCGCCCTGGGTGGCGATGCCGCGGTTGCCCATGAGGTCGACCTCGGCGGCGTCGCGCCAGGACCAGGGCACCTCCAGGGCGTAGTCCGCGCCCGGCGCGGGCTCCGCCCACAGGACCACCGCCTGCTCGCTGCCGCGATCGAGCTGCACCGCGGTCACGTCCGCGTGGAGCGTGTGCTCCTTGCGGAAGGTGGCCCCCTCCAGGGTGGAGGCGATCCCGGCGAACGCCATGGCGGTCGCCTTGGGCGCGCCGTTGTGCTCCAGCAGGATGTAGTCCTCGTAGGCGCGGTGGGCGGGCGAGGGGATCAGGGTGTACACGAACCACCGCTGCACGCCCTCCTTGAGGATGTTGGCGTAGGTCTTCACCAGCTCCACGGCGCCGCTGCGAAAGTCACGCGGCGGGCGCGCCACCGCGGGGGGCAGCTCGGGCAGGTCGAGGTCTGCGAAGAAGGTGCCGCAGTTGATCCCGCTCTCGGAGAGGACCAGCGGCACCTCGGCGTTGAACCGGCGCAGGATGGCGCGGACGACGGCGATGTTCCCCTCGAACTCCTCGGAGCCGAGGGAGGTCTCGGTCTTCTGGTAGCCGTGGAACGTCATGAAGTCCATGGCGGGGTAGGAGCCCGGCGTCTGCTGCAGCCGCGTCAGGGCCTGCTCCACGAGCTCGGGGTAGTACAGGCTGATCCCCCCCATCCCGCCCACGGTGCAGGTAGGGTCCGCTCGCTTGGCGGCGTCGTAGGCGACCCGCAGGTGGGCT
>JAWLGW010000490.1:0-5563 GCA_041690735.1 Planctomycetota bacterium | reverse complement strand
AGGTGCGGATCGGCCGCAGCGCGGACAACGAGGTCCGGATCGACAACCCAGCCCTGTCTCGCTACCACGCCAGCATCGAGACCGTGGCCGGGATCCACCTGCTGAAGGACTTCGGCAGCCAGAACGGCACCTACGTCAACGGCGAGCGGGTGGCCGGGCGCAAGGGCCTGAGCGACGGCGACCGCATCCAGGTCGGCAAGTTCACGCTGGTGTTCCGCGCCGAGCGGCAGGCCAAGGTCAGCGGCGCCGAGGTGCGCGACCACGCCTCGTACGCCGTGGCGGGCGAGACCATGATCCTGCGCACTCCGCCGGCGGAGCGGCCTTGCCCCTGGGTGGGGTACCTCGAGGAGGTGGACGGGGGCGCCGTCCCGCCGCGCCGCCACGTGATCGACCGCGACCTGTACCTGGTCGGCGCCGGGGCCAAGTGCCAGCTGTCGCTGGGCAAGGAGGCGGGCGCCGAGCGGGCGGCCGTGGTGGTGCGCTCGTGGGGCGGGTTCTCGCTGGTGGCGCTGGCGCCGGGCGTCACCCGCAACGGCGCAGCCGTCGAGGTGACCTCGCAGCTCGAGGACGGCGACGAGCTCGTCTTCGGGCAGGTGACGTTGGGGTTCCACTCTGGGCACCCCGATGGCTGAGGGGCAGCGGGTCACCTTCCGCTCGCACACCGGGGCCAGCTTCGAGGCGGTGCTGGGCCCGGTGGTGGCGGAGACCCCCGCCACCGTGCTCCAGGAGGCAGCGCCGGTAGGCGCTGGCGCCGACGGAGTGCCCGCGCGGGTCGCGATCAAGCGCGGTCGGCAGGCGGGGGACTTCGGCCGCCTCGACCTCGAGCAGGTGGCCTGCGAGCGCCTCGACCACCCCGGCCTGGCTCGATTCTGGGGCGCCGCTCGCACGCCCGAGCTGGGCACGGTGCTGGCCTTCGAGCGCCTGGCGCCGAGCCCGCTGCTGCTCCTCAACGCCCCCGGGCAGCGGCCCAGCTTCCGCGACCCGGGCACGCGCTACTTCCCGCTGCCGCCCGGGGTGGCCCTCGAGCTGGCCTTCGACGTCCTGTTGGCGCTCGAGCACGTGCACGCCCGGGGCTTCGTCCACGGCGGCGTCACCCTCACCAACCTGCTGGTGCGCGTCCCCGAGTGGAGCGAGCGCGACCCGGCGGCCGGGGCGGCCGGGGCCGACCCGCTGGAGCGGGTGGCGGCGGGGGCCTACCACGGCGTCCTGGCGGGCCTGGGCGGGGCCCGCGAGCTGACCTTCCTCGAGGCGCTGCGGCTGGGGCAGGTCGACCTCGACTTGACGCCGCGGCTGCCGGACGCGGTGGCTCCCCCCGAGGCGGTGCTGGAGCTCGCCGAGCGGGGCG
The DNA here is from genome assembly GCA_041690735.1 of Planctomycetota bacterium. Taxonomy (GTDB): domain Bacteria; phylum Planctomycetota; class J058; order J058; family J058; genus JAWLGW01. The sequence goes on along the minus strand of JAWLGW010000490.1, from coordinate 4,218 downwards.
GGCGGCGGGTGTACTCCCAGGCCATGGACGTGTACGCCTTCGGCGTCCTCCTGTACACCTTGCTCACCGGGCACGCGCCCTACGACCACCTGGCGGAGCCCGACGCCCTCGGGCACGCGGACGTGCTGCTGGAGCTCAAGCTGCAGGAGGCGCGCGGCGAGGTGTCGCCCGCCGACCTGCGGGCGCTGAGCCGGGTGCCCCTGCACGACTCCCCCTTCGCGCGACCTGCGCAGGAGGCGTGGCCCGACTTCCACGCGGGCGTGCGCCACCTCCTCGCCCGGTGCCTGCACCCCGACCCGGCGGCGCGCCTCACCGCCGCCGCGGCTCGCGAGCTGTTCACGGCCGAGCTGCGGGTGCGGCCGGCCGCCGAGGGGGCGCCGCGCCAGTGGGTGCAGCGGACCTTCCAGTGGCTGCCCGGGAGCAACCGACTGCGGGGTGAGCGCCCCGGTCGTGGCCTGTGGATCCGCGAGTTCGGGGACGAGCTGGAGGTGGAGACGCCGGCGCTGGTCCGGCGCTCGAGGGCGGCGGCGGGGGCCCGCGAGCTGGAGGCGGGGCCGGGGGTCAAGGTCGCGGTGCGGGCGACCGCTCGCCCGGCGCCCCCCGAGGTCAAGCGGCGAATCGAGGACCCGACGCCCCTGCGCGACCTGCTGCGGGCGGTCCATGGGGGCAAGCCGCTGCCCGTCGAAGGGCCGTTCCTGCTCACCACCACCAGCCTCGACCGCGAGGCGCTGCGGGGCTGCCGGGTGTACGGGCTGGGCAGCGTGTCCGCCTGGGTGGAGGTCACCGACGCGGGGGTGCAGGAGCAGCTGCGCCTGGTGGTGGGGCGGGCGATCACCAGCGACATCGTGCTCACCGACGGCCTGGTGTCGAAGAAGCACGCGGCGATCGGCTTCGACCGCGGCTCGGGCTACTGGTACGTCCAGGACCTGCGCTCGGCCAACGGGACCTCGGTCGACGGGCGCGAGCTGCAGGGCAACGAGCGGTTCAGGCTGCGCAAGAGCGGCGCCAGGATCGTCGCCGGCACCAGCGCCGAGCTGACCTACATGGAGCGGAGCGAGCTCCTCGAGCTCCTGCGCTTCGTGCTGAGCACCATGACCTCGGCCCCCGCGACCGAGGAGCAGCCCACCGCGGCCGCCGTCACCGCGCCGGAGCCCGCTGCGGCGCCGCTGCCCGAGGGGTTCGCGGACGAGGCGCCTGCCCTCGGCGAGGAGGGCGCGACCGCGCCTGACGACGTGGCGGCGGAGCCGATCCTGTTCAGGGACCAGGCGCCCGAGGAGGACCCCTACGCGACCGACGGCCGCCTGGCGCAGGTGTCGGACGTGGGGCTGGTCGATGAGGCGGCGGCCGCGGAGACCGACCCGGCCGTGACCCGCCGGCGCGCCTCGGCGCCGACCCGCAAGGTGCCGCGCCCCGGCGCCGGCAAGCAGCCCAGGTTTCCCATGGTCCGGGTGGGGCCCAGGAAGAAGCAGCCCGACTGGATCGCCCTGGCGAAGATGCTCGAGCCGCACGCGGCGTCGGGCGCCACCTTCCGCGTCACGCTGACGGGCTCCGTGGTCGAGCAGGCCGACACGGTGCGCGGGGCCCTGGCGCTGCTCAACGAGCACCGCGCCGACGTCCTCCGCCTGGAGGCCGACTTCGGCGATCGCCGGGTGGAGCTGTTCGCGAAGAGGACTTGAGCGCCAGTGACCGCCGAGCCGTCCGGTGGCGCACCGTCGAATCTCGCGACACTCGCTCCCTCGTGGCAGCGGTTAGGGGCTGTGGCAAGGTGTCGCTCGCAGCGGCCAGACGCCGGCGCTACGGTCCAAGCATGGACCCTTCGATCACGGCCTTCGCCCGGGGCGCCGCCGCGCCCGGCGCCACCCTCAAGGGGCTCTCGGACGCGCTGGGGGACGCCCCCCTCGAGACCGTGATCGAGGTCTTCGGTTGCCCCTTCCTGGTCGGGGTCCCGGCGGAGGTCTTCGACCGCCCCGCCGACGCGGGCGAGGTGCCCGAGCCGCTGCGCCGCCTGTCGGCCCTGCGCCACCACCGGGAGCGGGACGCCTGCCCGATCCACCCGCTGTTCGGCCTCCGGGAGGGCGGCATGGGCGAGGCGCTGATCGGGCGCGCTGGCGGCAACGCGCACGTGCAGGTGGCCCACGAGACGATCTCGAGGCGTCACTGCCGGCTGCAGCGCGCCGACGGCGGGGGCCTGGAGGTGTTCGAGCTCGGCTCGAGCAACGGGACCGCGGTCGAGGGGCGCAAGCTGAGCACGGTCAGCCCGATCTCCATTCGCGCCGGCATGCGCCTCACGATCGGCACCTGGGAGTCGCTGCTGCTGGGGCCCAAGGCGGTGTATTCGCTGCTGCGCGACGCCGAGTGGGACGAGGAGGCGCCGCTGTTCGACCTGGCCGGCTTCCCGGTGCCCGCCGATGGGGTCGCGCTGCGGGAGCTGGTGCCGCACCTCGCGGCCGTCTCCCGCCAGAAGCTCGCCGACTCCTGCCCCTACGCCTTCCTGCTGGAGGTGCCGACCGAGCGCGGCGAGGAGACGGCGTTCGCCTCGCGGGCCAAGACCCGTCGCCTCAGCCGGTCCGCCCTCGACGGGGCGCGCCGCGCCAAGCAGGCCGGCCGGGCGCGGGTGCACGTCCTCGCGCCCCGCGAAGCGGGGCGCACTACGGTGCTGATCGGCCGGGACCCCGCCCGGTGCGACGTGGTGATCGCCGACCCCTCGGTCTCCTCGGTGCACCTCGAGGTGTGCGACGTCGGCGACCGGTGGAGCCTGCAGGACCGCCGCTCGGAGAACGGGACCTACCTGCGGGGCGAGCGGATCCCCTCGGGAGACGTGGCCTTCGCCGACGTGCGCGACCCCGTGTGGCTCGGCGCCTACCGAACCCTGATCCTGGACGCGTCGAACCTGCACAAGCTGGCCAGCAAGCTGGCGGGCGGCGGCGAGCGCGTCAGCCGCTAAGTGAGGGGGCACGATCATGGAGGGTCGCGCGAGAGCCGGTTCGCCCGCGCACGCTCCATGCGCGACCCTCCATGATCGTGCGCCTCCGTTCACTCGGGCATCAGGCTTCGCGAGCTGGTTCGTGCCCAAACCGCCTGGAGAGCCCGACGCTCGATTCGTCCCTGAGGAGGAGGTGTGCTTGCGCACGACCCGGCGCACCTCGACCAGCAGCAGGTAGAGGGGAGGTGGCCGCTCCCGCAGGGCCTGGCCGGAGCACGAGTTAGCGCGCCGAGTGAGCCTCGCCGCGCGGGCGGGTCCCATGGAGTGGGTCCCGAGCGCGCGGGGGAGACCAATGCAAACGGGTGGGCAAACGGGTGGGACGAAGCTGCAGATCGGGGTCGAGCGGGCGGGAGACGGACGGAGCCTGGTGCTCCGCCTCACGGGGGTGATCGACACCGCCTCGGTGGTGCTCCTCGAGGGGCGCCTCGACGCGGAGCGGGCGTCGGGCGCGCGCTTCGTGGTGCTGGAGACGAGCGGGGTCCGTTACGTCAACAGCACGGGCCTGGGGGCCCTGGTCAAGCACGCCGGGCTGTTCCACGAGGCGGGCGGGGGCTTCGCCCTGGCCGCGGTCGCGGCGCGAGTGCGGATCGTGATCGAGATGCTCGGCCTGGAGCCGTTCCTCGCCATGCACCCCTCGAGCGCCGCCGCCCTGGCAGCGCTGGCCGGGCCGGAGCCGGCGCGGGCGGAGGCGCCGCCGCCCGAGGAGCCGCTGGCCACCGTCCCCGGCTACCCCTGCACGGTCCAGTGCCGGTGCGGGCTCGGGCTCGAGCTGGAGCGGGCGGGGCGCTGGCGCTGCCCCCGCTGCTTCTCGGAGCTGGCGGCGACGCCCGAAGGTCGGATCGGTCCGGCCGCGGAGCCGCCGGCGCGGCCTCTGGAGCTGGCGATCCCGGCGACAGCCGCCTGCGGCGAGGGGCTGCTGCACATGGTGACGTCGGTGTGCCGCGAGTCGATCGGCGGGCCTGCCCTGGACGCGCTCCGCCACGCGGTCCACGAGGTGTGCCACCTCATGAGCCACCAGGTCTACCCTCGCGCGGACGGGGTGTACCACGTGTCGGTGGAGTGCCAGCCGGGGCGGGTGCAGATCCGCTTCGCCGACAGCGGCGCCACCCTCAGGACCGTGACCTTTCGCCACGCCAGCCGCCTGGCCGAGTTCGAGTGGCGGCCGCACCCGACCGGCGTGGGGAACGCGATCCGGCTGGTGCAGACGGGCTAGGGTTGGGCTAGCGCGACGCGTC
>JAWLGW010000489.1:0-5576 GCA_041690735.1 Planctomycetota bacterium | reverse complement strand
CAGCTCGTGTACGAGCTGCGCCCCGGCTTCCTGGAGGACAAGGGGCTCACGGTCGAGGAGGTCGCGCCCAAGCTCGAGGCCAGCCGCGCGCGGCTGCGCGAGCGCGTGACCCTGTTCCACTCCGAGGAGTCGAAGATCGCCCTCCTGGGCGACAGGCGGATCCTGGTCGAGATCCCCGGGATCCGCGACATCGCGCAGGTCAAGCGCGAGCTGGGGCGGCCGCAATACCTCACGATCCGCGGCATCGAGGACTGGAGCGACGTCGAGGTCGCCGGCTGGCACCGCGTGCCCCCCAGCTACTCCCTGCGGCCGCACCCCCTGGAGGGCAAGTGGGTCCGGCTCTCGGCCCCCGGCGCCGCGGGCGAGCACATCGCGTTCGATCGCTTCGAGGAGCCGCGCGCCTCGGGAGACGCCGAGGGCGGGTTCCACTTCCTGCTGCCCCTCAACCTCGAGGGCCAGGAGTCGTTCGCGGCCTTCACGACCGAGTTCAGGGGCAGAGACGTCGCGATCCTCCTCGACGACCAGCTCCAGCCGGGGAGCATCCTGAGGGTCCAGTCCGGCGGGCTGCGCAAGCCGAGCGTGACGACGGGCAGCCGCGAGGATGCGCTGCGGCTGATCAACCTCCTCCGCTCGGGGCCGCTCCCCCTCCCCTTCGAGCTCGTGGTCGAGCGCTCGGTCTCGCCGGTGCTCGCGGCCACCCGCGACTCGAGCCTGCGGGCGATCGGCGTGGGCGTCGCGATCCTGGTCCTGTTCTTCACCATCAACTACCTGCACCGACCCTACTTCCTCCTCGTGGCGCTGGCGGCCGTGGCGCTGGAGGTGGGGCTGTTCCTGTGCGTGGCCAACGCCGGCTGGATCCGGATCAGCCTGGCGCAGCTCGCCGGGCTGGCGCTCCTGATCGGCATGTCCGTCGACGCGTTCATCCTGGTGTTCGAGCACATCGAGCAGGAGACGGGGGGCGCCTCCGGAGCCGCCGGCGCCGGCGGCGGGGGGGCCTCGCCGCGGTCCCCGGCGAGCGCCAGCCTGGCGGGCCTGGAGGGCGCGATCGGGCAGTCCCAGCGCGCCTTCGCCACCGAGTTCGGGGTGATCTTCTGGGCCAGCCTGACGACGGTCCTCTCGCTGGCCGGCCTGTACTGGGTCGAGGGCGTCCTCCAGGAGTACTTCGTGCTCCTGGCGCTCGGAGTGGGGATCTCGCTCTCGGCGGCGATCTACCTGCGGCTGATCATGGGTGTGCGCCTCCTGGTCGTCGCGACCCACTGGGCCTCGCGGGCGCGCCCCTTCGCCCCCTGGCTGAGCCGGCTGCGGGGCCTCGACCTGACCGGCTACACCCCGCAGGTCACGCGCTTCTACAAGGTCGCCGTGCCGCTGAGCGTGGTGGTGATCGTCGTCGGCTGGGCGGCGGGCCGCGGGCAGCTCGGCATAGACTTCAGCGGCGGACGCCACCTGGTGGTGGCCGGCGCGGGCGACGCTTCGCCCGAGCGGGTGCGCGAGATCGCGGACGCCGTGTTCGGCGTCCCCTGCGAGGTGCAGGCCTCCGAGAGCGAGCGCGGACAGCAGCAGCTCGCGATCCGCATCCCCACCATGGAGGCGCAGCGGATCGGGGGGGACGCCTCCCTCGCCGAGGAGGCCGCGCAGTTCCAGGTCCAGCCGCTCGAGGCGGAGCTCTTCGAGCGACTGGAGCGCGAGCTCGACCTCGCTCAGCCGGTGGAGCTGCTCTCGGTCGAGCAGCTGGGGCAGTCGGTCGCGCTGGAGAACACCCTCGGCTCGCTGAAGAACGTGCTGTGGGGCCTCCTCGTCCTCACCGTGCTGTGCGCTTGCCTGTACGTGTCGGTGAGCGTCCCCTTGTGGGTCGTCGCGGCGCTGCTGGTCGACGTGCTGCTCGTGTTCGCGGCGGTCACGGTCCTGGGGATCCCGGTGGACTACCCCATGATCGCCGCCTTCTTGACCTTCGCTGGCTACTCGATCAACGACTCCATCGTGGTGTGCCACACCATCAAGGCGCTGGGGAAGCCCACCATGGACGACTTCGTGGAGGCGGGCGACCCGGAGCTGCAGGAGAAGATCGACCGCGCGATCGCCGCCGGGCTCAGGCCCCTCAGCTCACGGGTGTTCCTGACCTCCTTCACGACCATGCTGACCATGCTCCCCCTGGTGGTCCTCGGCGACGGGGTCCTGCGGACCTTCGGGCTGATCTTCGTGATCGGGACCGCCGTCGGGACGCTGTCGTCGGTCTACATCGTGGGGGTCAGGGCGAGCGACATCGTGATGGGCGACACCCAGACCCTCGCCTGACCCCGGCGCCTCCCTCGCAGCGCCGCGCCGTCTCCTCCGGGCGCGGTCACGACGCGGTGGCGATACCGTCTCGGAAGCCGTGCGGCGCGGGCCCTTCTGCGACGTCTGCGAGCAGGGCGTCCCACTCGCTGCTCCGCCAGGGCGTTTCGGCGTCGGCGGGCCACTCGTCGGACGGGCGCAGCGCGCGCTGGTGGTAGAAAGCGGCGCCCGCGGGCCGGCGGGCGTTCATGAGGTCCCACAGCGCCGCGAAGCGCGCGGTGAAGGCGGGGTCGGTGAAGCTGCGCTCGCCGCGCCAGTGGCGGGTCAAGCCGGCGGCGTCGTTGTAGAGCTCGACCACCGGGTGCTGACAGTGCTTCGGGCTGCTGCCTCGAGGGTGCGACCCGTTGCAGCGAGCGAAGTCGAGGAAGTCGCCGCGCAGCTTGACGAGCCAGCGCGCCTCGTACCGCTGGGCCAGGTCCGGGTCACCCCCGTCGCCGTGCAGCGAGACGGAGCCGACGAGGTGCGAGAGCGGCCGGGCGAGGCGCAGCGGGCGACTCAGGTAGAGCAGCGTCTGGCCGTCGACCTCGACGCCGGCGGGGTCGCCGGGGTCGGCCGGAGCGCCGGCGCGGCGGAAGATCGCCAGGTGCGCCAGCGCCCGCGTCGCCTGCGCCCGGAGGGTCCCCTCGACGTCCCCGGCCCGCACGAGCCCAGCGCGCACGCGGGCCGGGATCGGGTCCGCGGCGCCGTCCTGGACCACGATCCCGCCCCAGCCGCTCCCCGGGCCGCCCGGGCCGTTGCCCGCCTGGATCGGAGTGTCGGGCAGGGCGCGCCTCCCGCGCACGGGCCAGAACACGTGCCCCACGCACTTGGTGGAGCCCCACTCGCCGGGGTGTGTCCGCCACACCTCCTCGGAGAGCGCCTTCCCCTTGAGGCCCAGGGTCCGCGAGAGCGTGTTCGGCTCGACGTCGGCGCTCACCGCGCCGGTGTCGAACAGCTGCACCTGCGTGACGCCGTCGACGCGGCGCACGCGGAGGGCGAGGTTGATGTGCGCCTTGCGGCTACGGTCGCTGGACCGTCCGTACACGAACACCGACCCGGGGCGCGCCTGGCGAAAGCTCCACTCGCGGTAGGCGTCGACCTTGCGGGCGTGGACGGCGGTGAAGTCGTGGAGGAACGGGCCCTCCCCCGGCGGCTCGGGGTCGGTCCAGGGGCCCGCCGCCTCTCCCTGCGGGACCACGAGCGGCTGGACGCCGAGCACCTCGGCGAACAGCCGGAGGCTGTCGGTGCAGCAGTTGAACCCCACGCCGCTGGTGCTGGGCTGGCTGGGGTTCCGGAGCCCGTCCCAGTTGATGGGGTCGGCGCCGCGCAGCCAGCTGACGATGTCGACGTTGTTGTTGCAGACCGCCGTCAGGGGGTAGCCGACGCCGTAGTGGAGGTCCTGAATGTTCCGGCGCCCGCAGTAGGCGTAGTAGGCGCCGCTCATCTTCTCGATCACCTCCCGCTGCCAGGACGCCAGGGCCGTGGCCGGGCCTCCGTCCTCGCCGACCTCGCCGGGGAGCGGCGTGTAGGGCGGGCGGTCGAAGACGTCCGCGAAGAAGCCTGGCAGGTCGCGGAGCTGCTGGACCACGTGGCTGAAGATCTTCAGGGCCCCGCTGCCGCGCGCGGCGGACTTGGGCCGCTGCTGGAGCACCTCGTAGATGTTGGGCGCCGGGACCGCGAGGCCAACGGGGCTCGCGGGGCTGCGCTCCGTGAGCTCGACGGAGCCCTGGCCGCTCGGGTGGCGGCGCTCCGCGACCGGCACGTCCTCAGGGTCCTCAGCGTCGTCCCGGACCCGCGCCACGAAGTAGACCTGGCGCGCGCCGGGCGGCGCGGCCGCCGCCACGACCACCCTTCGGCTGGGAGGGACCGTGACCAGGAGCTCGACCGTCTGGGTGTTGGTCTCGTCGTCCTTGTCGGTCGCCTCCACCGACACGATCGCCGCGCGGGCCTCCGGCTGCGGAGGGGCGCCGTCGTCCTGCTCGGGGAGCGCGTCGTCGTCCGGGTCGCTGCCGCCGCCCTCCCCGGGCTCCTCCTCGGGGTCGCCGTCGTGGTGGAGCAGCAGCGACGCGCGCAGCGGACGGCCCAGCTCCAGCTGGGTCCCCCGCGCCACCCCGAGGCCGCGGTGGTAGACGCTGAAGGACTGGATCGTCCAGGCCACCTCAACCCTCCGCCGTGGTCACGACCACGTCTCGACCGTCGCCCAGCGTCAGGGTGAAGTTGGGGCCGACGCCCTCCTCGCGCAGGATCCCCTCGCTGTCGGTTCGCCCCTGCTTGACCTGGTCGCCGCAGCGGAGCGTGTACTCCGTGTCGCGGAGCGGCGCGCCATCCGCGCCGCGGATCGGCATCTCGAGGTCGGCGCTGAAGACCAGCTCCTCGTCGCAGGCGGCCTCGGCGCCGCCGGCGGTGGCGACGAACACGAACTCGGGCAGCGCGAACCCCGTCTGCTCGTCGACCTCCGACGGCTCGTCGTCGCTGTCGTCGACGAAGGTCACGTGCCAGGCCGCGCGCGCCTCGCCCTCGCGGACGCGCGTCCTGAGGGTGGCCACCAGGTCGTCCTCGCCGTCCGCGTCGCGCTCGAACACCTCGAACGAGACCTCGGCGCCGTCCGCGAGCTCGGGCGCGTCCACGATCAACTCGACCAGCTCCTCGAAGCGGCAGGTCGGGCTGCTCCAGCGGGCGTTGCTCAGCGAGCCGGCCGGGGCGACCGCGCCGTATTCGTGCGGGTCGAGGCGGCGCGGCGGGACGCCCCGGAGCCGGAGCCGGACGAAGCCGTCCTCGGGGGCGACCGCCGGCGCGGGGGAGCTCAGCTCCCGCTGCTCGGGCTCCTCGTCGTCGGCGTCGTCGTCGCTCGGCGCGGCGATCGTCACGGTGAGCGTGAACCGCCGAGCGGCGACGGCGCCGTGATCGAGGCGCCCGCGCCCGTCGGTCGAGCCTTCGAACCGCTCGCCGCCCTCGGCCTCGAGCACGTAGTCGAGGAAGGGGAGCGGACGCCCGCCCGCCTCGTCGCAGAGGGTCAGGCGCAGCACGCGTCCTGCCGCGACCTGGAAGGTGTGGCGGCCGTCGGCCGGCCGGACGAACGTCGGCGGTCCGTCGTCGCCGGCTCCTCTCTGAGCCTCGGCGCCCTGTTCGGTCTCCTCCGCCTCCTCGCGTGGCGCGTGGGGGACGACCGTCCCGGCTGGCCGGTCGGGGAAGGTGATCGTGGCCTCCCCGCTGGGCTGGTCGAGCCGGACCTTGGCGAACCCCTCCTCGTCGAGCTCGCCTTCGAC
>JAWLGW010000488.1:0-5585 GCA_041690735.1 Planctomycetota bacterium | reverse complement strand
CGGAGGGCAGGTGGTGACCGGCGCCGAGCTGGACGCGCTCGACGACGAGGCGCTGACGGAGCGCATGCAGCAGGTGACGGTGTTCGCCCGGGTGACGCCGACGCAGAAGGTGCGGATCGTCCAGGCCCTGCAGCGCGCCGGCCGCGTGGTCGCCATGACGGGCGACGGCGCCAACGACGCCCACGCGATCCGCCTGGCCGACGCAGGGATCGCCCTGGGCGAGGCGAGCAAGACCGCCGCGCGGCGCGCCGCCGACGTGGTGGTCACCGACGAGCGGATCGAGACGATCGTGGCGGCGGTGCTGGAGGGGCGCGCCCTGTGGGCCTCGGTGCGCGACGCCGTGGCGATCCTGGTGGGCGGCAACCTGGGCGAGATCGGCTTCACCCTCGCCGGCGGCCTGCTGGGCGGGCGCCCGCCGCTCAACGCCCGCCAGCTGCTGCTGGTCAACCTGCTGACCGACGCGCTGCCCGCCATGGCGATCGCGCTCCGCCCGCCCCCCGACGTGCGCCCCGAGGACCTGCTGCACGAGGGGCCCGAGACCTCGCTGGGCGCGGCGCTGCAGCGCGACCTGGCGTTCCGGGCGGTAATCACCGGCGGCGCGGCCTGGGGCGCCTGGATGGCGGCGCGCATGAGCGGCTCCCGCAAGCGGGCCGGCACCGTCGGGCTGCTGGCGCTCGTGGGCGCGCAGCTGGGCCAGACGCTGGTCGCCGGGGGACGGAGCCGCCCCGCCGTCCTGACCTCGGTGGGATCGGCCGCCGCGCTGCTGGCGGTGGTGCAGGTGCCCGGCGTGAGCCACTTCTTCGGCTGCCGGCCCCTCGGGCCGCTGGGGCTGCTCCAGGCGACGGTCGCCACCACGGCCGCCACGGGGGTCGCCGCCTTCGCCCCCCCGCTGCTGACCCGGGCCCGCCAGTGGGCGGAGCGCTCGGGGGCCAAGGAGCGGCTGCAGGACAGCCCCTGGGTGCGGGCCGTGAGCGACAGCCGGTGGGTCGGGCGCCTGCGCGAGCGCTGGGACAAGGCGCAGGCGCAGCCGGAGCCAGCCTGAGTCGTCACTCCAGCCGGCTGAACCCTCGCGGAAAGGAGGAGCCCGCACCTCCGCCGGAGCGTCTTGGGGGGAATGTGGGGGGGCGAAGCCCCCCCGCAAACCACACTGGCTCCTGCTTTGCGCCTCCTCGGTCGAGGAGGCTCCATGGCTCGCGCCCGCGCGGTCCTGCTCGATCTGGACGGGACGCTGGTGGACAGCAACGACGCCCACGCGCTCGCCTGGCGGGACGTCTGTCGCGAGGTGGGGCGGGACGTGGCCCTCGAGCAGGTGCGGCCCCTGATCGGCATGGGCGGCGAGCGCCTGGTCGCTCACCTGGTGGGCTGGGCGCCGGCAGACCCGCGCTCGGCGCAGCTGCGCGAGCGGCGCCGGGCGGTGTTCGCCGAGCGCTACCTCCCGCAGGTCGAGGCCTTCCCGCGCGCCCGGGCGCTGGTCGAGCGGCTGGCGAGCGAGGGGTACCGGCTGGTGATCGCCACCTCGGCGAGCGAGGACGACCTGCGCCCGCTGCTCGAGCGGGCCGAGATCGCCGACCTGGTGGAGGACGCGACCACGTCCGACGACGCCGACAGCTCCAAGCCGGCGCCGGACATCCTGCTGGCGGCCTGCGAGCAGGTAGGCGTCGAGCCGGCGCGGGCGATCCTCCTCGGCGACACCCCCTACGACGTGTGGGCGGCCGCGCAGGCTCACATCCCCGTGGTCGCGCTCCGCTGCGGCGGCTGGGGCGACACCCTGCTGCGGGGCGCGGCGGCGATCTACCAGGACCCCGCCGACTTGCTGCGCCAGTTCGACACCTCCCCCTTCGCCCGCCGCCGCGGCCGCATGCGAGGGGCGCAGCGCGAGCGGCCCTCGCGGCAGAAATAGGGCCTCGGGGGGGCGGCACAGCCCCCCCCGGAACGAAAACCAAAAGAGACGGCGCGCGAGCGAAACGGCTGGGGGGGAGGGAGCCGCCCGCCCGCGCGCTGCATCTCATGTTCTGGTCAGCGCTGGGCGTCTGGAATCAGCGCCGGCGTCTAGGGCAGCGCCTCGCCGCAGCAGGCCAGGCACCCCAGGCCCTCGCAGGTGCAGGCGGGGTCCGCCAGGGGGTGGATCACCGGACCCGGCGGGCTGTCGGTCTCCTGCTCCAACACCGACTCCGACTCACGCGCTCGCTCTCGCTTCATGGGGTCACCTCGACGTTCGGCTGTCGTGCAATCGCGGGGCCGCCCGGGTGCGACGACCCCTTCGGGAGATAGGCCCCGACGCTGGCCCGACCCCCGGCGAACCGGACACACGAATGGGACTCGGTCGCCTCATCGGGACGCAGCGGGACGGGTCCGTGCGGCCCACGCCCGGTTCGGGCGTCGGGGGCGTCGCCCCCTCGCCGTAAGTGCTTCGCTGGTGGAGTTCAGGCGGCGGGTCATGGGGTTGCGGCGATCACCTCTGAAGGAGGCAGGACATGGAGCTGCGCGACAAGAAGGTGGCGATCCTGGCGGAGGATCAGTACGAGGACCTGGAGCTGTGGTACCCCCGGCTGCGGCTGCAGGAGGCGGGGGCGACGGTGACGATCGTGGGGGCCGAGGCCGGCGCCCGATACACCTCCAAGCACGGCTACCCGGTGACCGCCGACGCCGCCGCGACCGACCTCGACGGCGGCAGCTTCGACGCCGTGGTCGTGCCCGGCGGCTACGCCCCCGATCACATGCGGCAGCACGAGGGAATGGTGGCGTTGGTGCGGGACGCCAACGACGCGGGCCGCGTGGTGGCCGCGATCTGCCACGGGGGGTGGGTGCTCGCGTCGGCGGAGGTGCTCGAGGGGCGGCGAGTCACCGGCTACGCCTCGATCAAGGACGACCTGCGCCACGCGGGCGCGGAGTTCGTGGACGACGAGGTGGTGCGGGACGGCAACCTGATCACCTCGCGCCAGCCCGCCGACCTCCCCGCCTTCTGCCGCGAGCTGATCCAGGCGATCCGCGAGCACGCCTGGGCGGGAGTGTGACGCGGCGGGCTTCACGCGCCAGCGGCGCGGGGGGCCTCCCCCCCGCGCCAGGCCGGCGCTCCCTACCGGAAGCCGTGCGTGCCCCAGCCGGCGGCGTGGTAGTCGCCGGTCAGGCGACCCTCCTCGACCTCGCGCGCCCGCTCGCAGTCGATGCAGTAGGTGGCGAAGGGGAGCGCGTTCAAGCGCGCCAGCTGGATCTCCTGGTCGCACTCCTCGCAGATCCCGTAGGCGTCCTGCTCCATGCGCTGCAGCGCCCAGTCGATCTGCTCCAGCTCGTTCCCCTCCAGCTCGAGCAGCGCCAGCGGCGTGTCCTCGTCGTTGGGATCCCCCGCGGCCTCATCCAGGTCGAGGGCCTGCTGCTTCTCGCCCTGGAACTGCTCCAGCTCGCCGCGGACCGCGGCGCTCAGCTCGTCGCGGCGGCGGAGCAGGAGCTCCCTCATCCGCTCGATGAGTCGGTTGCGCTCGGACTTGGTCATGGAACCGTTCCTCCGGTCCGGGTTGTCCCCTGCCCTCGCTGGCCGCCGCGCGCCGATCGCCCGCCGGCCCCAAGGCTGCCCGCGCGAGGGCGCACCGGGCGTGCCGCGCGGCGAGGGACGGCCCCGCAGCGGTCGGGCGGGGAGCGAGCGCCAGGCGTGGCCGGCCCCGTGCGCCACGTCGCCGAGAGGGGGACGCGGCGGTCACAACGCTCCGAAGCTCGCATTCCAGCCCCCAGGCGCTACAGTCGTTCGGCCCAGCAGGAGGACCCATGGCTCACCGCGTGACCCTCGTCCCAGGAGACGGGATCGGCACCGAAATCACCGCCGCCGCCCTGGAGGTGCTCGACGCCACCGGCGTCGCGTTCGACTGGGACCGGCAGGAGGTCGGGGAGGTCGCCCTCGAGCAGCAGGGGACGGTGCTCCCCGAGGCGCTGTTCGAGTCGATCCGCAGCACGGGCGTGGCCCTCAAGGGGCCCGTGGGGACGCCGATCGGCACCGGCCACCGCTCCGTCAACGTGACGATCCGTCAGACGCTCGACACCTACGCCTGCCTGCGCCCGGTCCGTAACCTGCCAGGGATCGACGTCCCCTTCTCGGGGATCAACCTGGCGATCGTGCGCGAGAACACCGAGGGCCTCTACTCGGGCCTCGAGCACATGGTGACCGACGGGGTGGCCGAGAGCCTCAAGATCATCACGGAGCGCGCCAGCCGCCGGATCGCCCGGTTCGCCTTCGAATACGCCCAGCGTCAGGGCTTCGGAAAGGTGACGGCGGTCCACAAGGCGAACATCATGAAGCTCTCCGACGGGCTGTTCTTGCGCTGCACCCGCGAGACCCGCGAGGAGTACTCCGACCTCGAGTACGACGAGCTGATCGTCGACAACTGCGCCATGCAGCTGGTGCGCGACCCGACCCGCTTCGGCGTCCTGGTCATGGACAACCTGTACGGCGACATCCTCAGCGACCTGACCGCCGGCCTGGTGGGCGGGCTGGGCGTGGTGCCGGGGGCCAACATCGGCGACCACGCGGCGGTGTTCGAGCCCGTCCACGGCACGGCGCCCGACATCGTCGGCAAGGGGTGGGCGAACCCCACGGCGCTGCTGCTCAGCGCCGCCCTGATGCTCGACCACCTGAGCGAGGCCGACGCCGCCAAGGCCCTGCGGGACGCGATCGACGAGGTGCTGGGCGCCGGCGTCGTCCGCACCCGCGACCTCGGCGGGAGCGCCTCGACGCAAGAGTACGCCGCGGCGGTCGCGGCGGCCGTGCGCCAGCGGCGCGGTTGACCGCCCCGCCGGAGCTCCCGCCCACGCCGTGAGCGGACCCCCCTCGGAACGGCCCGATCGAGGCGTGTGCCTGGCGCAGCTCGCCGTGGCGGCGGGGCTGCTCTCGACCGACGACGCCCTGCGGCTGCGCGGGCTGCTGCAGGTCAGCGCCGGCGCGGGTCGGCCGACCTCGCTGGCGCGGTTGCTGCTGCGCGGCGGGCTCGATCCGGACGTCCTCAAGGAGACCTTGCGCCGCGGCGGGCGCGCGCCGGCGGTGATCTGCGACGCCTGCGGCAGGGCGTCCGCGCGCGACAGCCTGCCGGCCCGGCGCGAGGAGGTCCCCTGCGGCCGGTGCGGCAGCCTGCTGCTGCCGTTCGCGCCCTTCCTGCGCCACGCCGAGGACACCACCGCGGAGTTCGCCGAGGTGCTGCCCCTCCCGGCGGAGCAGGACCCGCTCAGCCTGCCGACTCCCCCGCGGCCGCGAGACGACGACGACGACGACGACGACGCCTGGGAGGAGACCGGGGCGACCGCCGCGGTCCCTGAGGGCTCGACCATCGCCTTCGGCGAGGTCCTGGCGCTGCCGGGCGGCGCCGGCGTCCGCTCCGAGCGGGAGGCGGTCGAGAGCTTCGCGCAGCTGGTGAGCGAGTCGGACGAGGGGCACGCGCTCGCCGCCCCCCCGCCGGGCGGGCTGGCGCTCCGCCGCCTCGGCCCCTATCCGCTGGAGCGGCCGCGGGGCGAGGGCGCCACCGGGCAGGTGTTCCTGGCCCGCGACCCTCAGGGCCGCCGGGTGGCCCTCAAGGTGCTGCGCCCCGAGGCGGCCAAGGACGACG